>NZ_JBJDRF010000007.1:0-131470 GCF_044987305.1 Novosphingobium sp. ZW T3_23 | reverse complement strand
TGGCTACGGCGCGCGCCGCGTCGGCGAGGCGCTCGGCCATGCCGGGCTGGCCGAGGAACTGCGGGAGGAAGTGCGCCCCGACGAAGCGGCCGAGCGGAGCGCCGCGTTGGTGCTGGCACGGCGGCGGCGTCTGGGTCCGTTCGCATCCGAGCTTCCGGATCGGCCGTTGCGGGAGAAGCACATCGCGGCAATGCTGCGGGCCGGGCACAGATTGGATATCGCGCGCCGGATCGTGGAAGCCGACGATGTCGACGCGGCGGAGCAATGGGCACAATCGGCCGAAGGAGATTTCTGAATGCGTACGATGACGATGGCCGTGCTGTTCGTGCCGGCCATGCTGGCGGGATGTTCTCCCGATGGCGCTGACGCGGTTGCTCAAGCGGATCGGGCCGCAGTGTCAGAGGCAGTGTCCGAGGTCGCCGTTTCGAGCCATTCCGTTTCCGGCCTTCCCGTCGTCCCGCTGACTGTCGAATCGCGAGGCAAGTCGCACAATTTCGCCGTGGAAGTGGCCAGCACCGAAGCGGAGCAGGCCAAGGGGCTGATGTTCCGTACCGAAATGGCGGCGAACGAAGGCATGATCTTCCCGAGGAAGGCGCCTGCTCCGGCCGCGTTCTGGATGCGTAACACGGTGATCCCGCTAGACATCATCTTCATCGGCCCGGACCGGCGGATCCTGAATATCGGCGCGAATGCTCGCCCTTATGATGAAACGCCGGTGCCTTCCACGGGCCCGGTTGTCGCCATTCTCGAGCTTAATGGCGGCCGGGCCGCGGAACTCGGACTCGCGCCGGGCGACAAGGTCTCGTGGAAAGAACCCGGGAATCGCATGTAGCCCTTGGCATCCCCGACGAACGGCGCTAACGCGCGGCTCATGGGAATCCTGTCCAAGATCTTCACCTGGTGGGACGGCGCCACCATTGGCACCTCGCTCTGGAGTTCGCGTAACGGCGAACACGTCGGCACCGACGCGCAGGGCAACAAGTACTATCGCTCGAAGTCCGCCAAGCAGCGCACGACCGAGGGATGGGACCGTCGCTGGGTCATCTACGCCGGCGCCAACGACGCCAGCAACGTGCCCTCCGAATGGCATGGCTGGCTGCACCACTCCTATGACGAAGTGCCGGAAAGCCATCTGGCGGCGCCCCGCATCTGGGAAGTGGACTATACGCCCAACGCTACCGGCACCGTCACGGCCTATCGCCCGCAAGGCGCGCTCGAGCGCGGCGGCAAGCGTGCCGCCGCTACCGGCGACTACGAGGCCTGGTCCCCGGAAGCCTGAGGGGCAGCGTTCGTGAAGCTTGCCCTTTTCGGACGTAGCGCCGCTTTCGCGCCGCTCCTGGCGATCTCGCTCCTGGCCGGCTGCGGCAAGGGTGAGCCTGCGCCCGAAGTGCAGGACACCAGCGTTCCCGACGCGATCGCCGGTATGCAGGCCGGTCCTGCCCAGGCCGCCAAGGGGCAGCAGATCGGCACGCCCAACAAGGACCGCGTGGTCACTCTGGGCGTCCTCAACAAGCGCAACAACCTTACCCAGGATCTGGTGATGAAGCCGGGCGAGGCGCGCCGCATCGGCAACCTCGTGGTCAAGGTCGCCACTTGCGAGAAATCGCTCCCCTGGGAGCAGCCGCAGGAAGAGGGCGCGTTCGTTCAGGTCTTCGTCGAGGAACGCCGCAGCGCGGCCGAAAAGCTGGGCTGGCGCAAGGTATTTTCGGGCTGGCTGTTCAGGAATTCGCCAGCGCTGAACGTGGTCGAGCACCCGATCTATGATGTTTGGGTCAAGAACTGCGCGATGAGCTTCCCGGGCGAGGAGGCCTTGCCTTCTTCAGCGAAGAGCGCGGCGAAGGCTTCGGGCAATGCCAGTGCGGCGCCTGCCGCTCCGGCGCCGACGGCAACGCCATCCCCGGTTCCGGCTCCGGCTCCAACCCCCGCTGCTTCTTCCGAGCCCGCTCCCGCCGACTGAGCCCGTTGCAAGAGCGCCAGATAGCGCTTCTGCGGCATTTCCACGGCGCCCAGGGAGGCGAGGTGCGGGGTCATGAACTGGCAATCGAGCAAGGTCACCCCGCCTCGCCGTAGCGCTGCCACCAGATAGGCCAGCGCGACCTTCGACGAATCGGTCGCCCGCGAGAACATGCTCTCGCCGCAGAATACCCTTTCGAAGCCGACTCCATACAGCCCGCCGACCAGTTCGCGATGTCCGTCCGCTTCGTCGCGCCAGACTTCGAGCGAGTGCGCGTGGCCGAGAAAGTGGAGGTTCTCGTAGCTGGCCTGGATGCGATGGCTGATCCAGCTTCCGCTCTCGTCGCCGTTTCCCGTCCCCTCGTCGGCATCGCGACCGGTGGGGCGGGGGGCGGCGCAGGCTTCCATGACGTCGGCAAAGGCGGCGTTGCAAGTCACCGTATATCGCTCCCGCCGCAATGTCCTTGCCAGCGAATGCGACAGGTGGAAGCCGTCGAGCGGAAGAATCGCCCGCAGCCGAGGTTCGATCCAGAAGATCTCCGGATCGTCCCGGCTGTCCGCCATCGGAAAGATTCCGCTGCGGTAGGCCAGCATGAGCAGGTCGGGCTCGATCATCGAAGGGGTGCGGGGCGCGTGCATGATGCTGCCGTGAAATCCTGATCCGAAGTGCGAGGCGTGCCGGCACGGCCGGCGCTCAAGACCTTCGTACGGTTTCCCGAAAGCCTTGCGAATTCGGCTATAACCTGTCGCTTCAGGCCGGTAAAATGCAAGGGCGGCAAATAACTTGTCATCGCGGCCCGTAACCCTCTTGTAATCCTCTTCGTCTCCTTCTAGAGGCTCCCTCGCCCGCAGGAGTGTAGCTCAGTTGGTAGAGCATCGGTCTCCAAAACCGAGGGCCCACGGTTCGAGTCCGTGCACTCCTGCCAGCATTTCCTGAAACGCCCGCTGCCGATTTGATCGGAAGCGGGCGTTTCGCGTTCCGTGCTGCAATTGCGATAAACGGAGAAGCACGGTACCGTGCTTCCCTTGTCATTCGCGGCATTGGGCTTAGAGAGCCGCGTTTGGCGAATCGGGCATCCACGCGACCCTGGTCGACGGCCCGGACCAGAAACGTTCGGGGCTTTCTCGAGAAAGAAACAGGCGCTGATGCACGGAACCGCGCGACCGCAGGCGGAACAGATCGAACTGAGCAACGGCAGATGGCGCGCCCTGTGGCAGCGCCTGGCCTTGTTGTTGGGGCAGGACAAGGCGCTGGTGCTGGGCGTGGTGCTTTCGGCCATCGCCGCCTTGCCCGCGCTGGTCGCCTGGGCGCCGCAGATGACGGATTACCCCTCGCATCTGGCGGGATACAAGGTCGCGCTCGATCACGGTGCCGATCCCTATCTGACGCGCTATTTCGTGTTCAACTGGGAATGGACCGGCAATCTCGGCGTGGAACTGCTGATGGTGCCGATGGCACCGATCTTCGGGCTGGAGCAGGCGGGCCGAATCATCGTGGCGATGATTCCCTTCCTCACCGGCCTGTCGATCGTGGCCGCCTGCCGTTCTTTGGGCCGCAAGCTGGGCGCGGGGCCGATTCTCGCCTTCGCGATGATCTGGTCGCCCTCTCTCTTGATGGGCTTCCTCAATTACGCCCTCTCGATCGCTCTGGGGTTATTCACCTTCGCTCTCTGGGTGAAACTGGAGGACAGGCCCTGGCGCTGGGCGGCGATGGTGCCGATCAGCTTCGTGGTCTGGCTCTGCCACGTCTCGGGCTGGGGCGTGATGGGCGTGATGCTGTTCGGTTACGAATGGAGCCGTCGCCGCAGCTGGCTCGACTGGCGCCCCTTCGTGAAGCCGTGGCCGCTGATCTTCCCGCTTCTGCCGATGCTGGTGGGCATGGGCGCCAACTCGAAGGTTTCGTACGGGCGCTACGTGCTCGAATACAAGTGGGGCATCCTCTACAAGGCGATGCGCAGCTTCGATTTCTATTTCGACATCATCAGCCTGGATCTGGTGCTGCTGGCTTTGGGCTGGGCCTTGCTGCGCAAGCGGATCGACGGGCGTTTCGGCTGGGCGGCGCTGATCCTGCTGGTGCTGACGCTGATCGTCCCGCGCCAGATCTTCGGCGGCGACTATGCCGACTACCGCCTGAGCACGACCGCGCTGATGGTCGCCTGCCTGGCGATAGACCTGCCGATCCGGCGCTGGATGGTGGTGGCGGCGGCCTCGCTGTTTATCTCGCGCACCGCAGTGACGACGGTGGTCTGGTATCAGGACGCGCAGACCGCGCGGCAGTTGATCGCCGCGCTGGACCAGGTGCCGGAAGGCGCGCGCGTGGCTACGGCAGTGGCGATCCCGCGGATCCAGTGGCGCTTCGGGCCGTTCGAGCATTTTGGCTCTTATGCCGTGGTTCGGCGCAGCGCGATGGAGAATTCGAACTTCGCCTTGCCCGACGTGCACATGCTGTCGATGCGCGATCTGTCCTATCGCTTCGCCGATCCCAGCCAGCGCATCCTCTATTCGCCGCGCCAGCACATCGACCTGCGCAAGTTCGGGCCGGCGCGTCACGCCGAGTATCTCTGGTACATCGGGCGGATCAAGCCGGTGGCATTGCCCGACGGCGCGCGGATTCTCTATTCCAGCGAGAACTCGTTCCTCGCGCGTCTTGCTGATCCGTCGGCGCCGGGCACTTAAATGCCGACCCGTCGGCTCGGGGGCACTTAAAAGCGCTCTCGGCAGACCTTGCAAATGGAGCGGGCCGAGGCTAAGTCCACGGTTCCTTCCGACATGAGGATCGCATCTGCCCCTCCCGGCCCCGGCCGGGGCGGCGATGATCCCTAGCCGGAAGCCGAGACTTATTTTTCTGCTCAGGCAGCAGGCAAGAGACGCGAGAACGACAGTCATGGCCAAGACCAGTCCCGGCGAATTCATCCGCCAGGTGCGCACGGAAACCTCCAAGATCTACTGGCCTTCGCGCCAGGAGACGGTGACCACGGCGATCTTCGTGGGGATCATGACGGTTTTCCTCGCGGTGTTCTTCCTCGGCATCGATGCGCTGTTCGGCTGGGTCGTCAGCTCGATCCTGTCGCTGCTGTGATCGCCTGAACTAGCTTACGAAGAGAGATCCATGGCCCGCTGGTACATCATCCACGCCTATTCCGGTTTCGAGAACAAGGTGAAGGAATCCATCCTCTCGGAAGCCGAGCGGATGGGCCTTTCGCAGCTCGTCGAGGACGTTCAGGTTCCGCACGAGACCATTACAGAGGTCAAGCGCGGCAAGAAGGTCCAGACTGAGCGCAAGACCATGCCCGGTTACGTGCTCGCGAAGCTTGCGCTGAACGACGACGTCTATCACCTCGTCAAGAACACCCCGAAGGTCACCGGCTTCCTGGGCTCCAGCGGCAAGCCGCAGGCGATCAGCGAGAGCGAGGCAGCCCGCTACTTCGGCGCCGCCGAAGCCGCCGCCGCCGCTCCGCGCAAGACCGTGAGCATCGATTACGAGATCGGCGATTCGGTGAAGGTGCTCGACGGCCCGTTCGCCAGCTTCAACGGCCTCGTCGAGGAACTCGATTTCGACAAGAACAAGGTCAAGGTCGCCGTCTCGATCTTCGGCCGCGCGACGCCGGTCGAACTCGACTTCGAGCACGTCGAACTCAGCAAGTGATCGAAAGGCCGGGCAATTGCCCGGCCTTTTTCGTTTTACCCCTGCGGACCGTATAATGTGAAGCGAACGCGAGCGCGTTCGACGAAGCCAAGCCTCCGGTAGAGTCCCAGCGCCGTTTCGTTGTCGGCATAGCTGTGGAGCAGGGGGCATCGACCGGTCGCGAGGATCGCCCCGGCCACGCGCCGCGAGAGCAGGGCGGCATAGCCCTTGCCGCGTCCTTCGGGATGGGTGCAGACCCCGCTGACTTCCACATGGCTCGCAGTGTGCACCCGCTGGCCGGCCATGGCCACCAGGCGATCGTTCTCGCGCACGCCCCAGAACTGGCCGAGGTCGCCGGTCCGTTCCGCAAAGGGGCCTGTTTCGGTGAGCAACGCGAGTTCCAGCATTTCCGGATAATCGCTCTCTCCGAGCGGGGTGATGCGGGGATCATGGGCGGCGCGCTCGATCTCTTCCAGAGCGGCTGGGGCGCCGCTGAAGATCATCTGCACGCCGTCCGCGCCGCGCAGGACTTCCGTGCCGGGAACGGCAATATCCTCGCTCACGCCGACGAGTCCGAGCGCCGCCAGGCCGGTCGTCTGGACCAGTTCTCCAGACATGCCGAGGCTTTCGGCTGAAAGATCGCGGAGGCCGGCCAGCGGGCCGATCGAGGGATGGAAGCGTCGTGCACGGTCGTTGCCGACGGAGAAGGCGGCTTGCTCTCCGCAAAGCGCGTTCCAGAAGAGATTGTCGAGTTCGTTGTCTGCCATATCCCCCGCGCTATGGGCTCGCGCTCTCGTCGAGGGAAGGACGAATCCAGCCCTTTCCTTTTGGATCGATCTGGGTTAGGGGCGCGCACTTCGTAACCGGCTTCGTGCCGGTGCGATTCCCTGCGGGAGGATGCCCAGGCGTCCGTAAGACCGCTAAACATGAGCATCTGCCCGGCAGGTGCGAAAGTGTGAAAGGAGCGGCCACATGGCCAAGAAGATCGAAGGTTACATCAAGTTGCAGGTCAAGGCCGGCAGCGCTACGCCGTCCCCGCCAATCGGCCCTGCGCTGGGTCAGCGCGGCGTGAACATCATGGAATTCTGCAAGGCGTTCAATGCCGCCACGCAGGAGCTCGAAAAGGGCATGCCGATCCCCACCATCATCACGGTGTATGCGGATCGCAGCTTCACGTTCGTCACCAAGACCCCCCCGGCGACCTTCCTCATCAAGAAGGCCGTGAACCTGAAGTCGGGCTCGAAGGAGCCGGGCAAGATCAGCGCCGGTACCGTCAAGCGCTCGCAGCTTGCCGAAATCGCGCAGGTCAAGATGGCCGACCTCAATGCCAACGACATTGATGCCGCCACCAAGATCATCGAAGGTTCGGCCCGCGCGATGGGCCTCGAAGTGGTGGAGGGCTGATTCCATGGTTAAGGTAACCAAGAAGCAGAAGTCGCTGACCGAAAAGCTCGGCGAAAACATGAAGCTCTACCCGGTCGCTGACGCGCTGCAGACCCTGCGCGACGTCAAGACCACCAAGTTCGACGAAACCGTCGAAGTCGCGATGAACCTGGGCGTCGACCCGCGTCACGCCGACCAGATGGTCCGTGGCATGGTCTCGCTTCCCGCCGGTACCGGCAAGACCGTTCGCGTCGCCGTGTTCGCCAAGGGCGACAAGGCTGCCGAAGCTCTCGCCGCCGGCGCCGACAAGGTCGGTGCGGAAGACCTCATGGACGACATGCAGGCCGGCAACCTCGACTACGACCGCGTCATCGCCACCCCGGACATGATGGGCGTCGTCGGCCGTCTCGGTAAGCTGCTGGGTCCGAAGGGCCTGATGCCGAACCCGAAGCTGGGCACCGTGACCCCGAACGTCACGCAGGCCGTGAAGGACGCCAAGGGCGGCCAGATCGAGTTCCGCGTCGAAAAGCAGGGCATCATCCACGCCGGCATCGGCAAGATGTCGTTCTCGGACGCCGACCTGCTGACCAACTTCAACGCGTTCGTCGATGCGATCGTCAAGGCCAAGCCCTCGGGCTCGAAGGGCAAGTACGTTCGCAAGATCTCGCTGTCGTCGTCGATGGGCCCCGGCCTGAAGATCGACACGACCGAAATCGCCGGCGCCTGATTGGCACCTGATCCTTAGGGATTACGCGAAACGGTTAGAAGGGCCGGGGGGAAACCTCCGGCCCTTTTTCGTTGTGGCGATCCCTGGCCGCGCGCCTTCGCCTTGCGCCCGATCGCCGGCGGGTGTATTTCGTGCTGAACAACTGTTCAAAACGATAAAGCTGGAGAGTGTGCCGCCATGGCCATCCGATTCGAGGACATCAAGGAACACATCGGTTCACGCGTCGTATGGGACGACCGTTCGGACATCTTCACGCCCGAGGCAGCGCGCGCGATCCGGGCCAAGGTGGAAGAGCGCACCGTGGTCGTCTTCCCCGAGCTGAATCTTACCGATGCCGAACAGCTGGCGATCACCGGCGCCATGGGCGAGAAGGTGCGCCTGACTGCGCGGAACAACGTCCAGAGCAATGACGAGGACGTCTATCAGGTAACCTTGGACGAGAAGATCAATCCGCAGCCGGAATATGTGCTGGGCACGTTCTTCTGGCATATGGACGGCATCACCGTGGACATGCCGCCGCCTTTCGCGACGCTGCTTTCTTGCCGCATTGCGCCAGCCATTGGCGGCGAAACCGAATTCGCCAGCACATATGCCGCTTATGATGGCCTTCCCGACGAGGAAAAGCAGGCGCTTGAGGGGCTGAAAGCCGTGCATTCGGTGCGTGCCAGCCTTTCGCCGATCGCGGACGCCATTCCCGAAAAGCATCGCGAGCGCGTGCTGGGGATCGGTCTGGTCAAGGAGCATCCGCTGGTCTGGACGCACGATTCGGGCCGCAAATCGCTGGTGATCGGAACCACGGCCGATCACATCGTCGGCATGGAAGTTCCGGCAGGGCGCGCGATGTTGATCCGGTTGCAGGAATGGGCTGCGCAACCGGCGTTTTCCTTGCGGCACAAGTGGACCAAGGGCGATTTCGTGATCTGGGACAACACCGGCGCGATGCACCGGGCGGTTCCCTATGACAAGTCGACCGGGCGCATGATGCATCGCACCTCGATTGCCGGGACGGAGACAGTGGCGGCCTGACGAGAACCCTCGTCCCCCGGCGCACGTCAGGGGGCGAGGTTGGCTGCCGTGTAGCACTCGACAAGATACGCCAGTGGACGTCCATCAGGCAGCATGAGCATGGCTCTGTGCGTGGAAATGGTCTCCAGGGGGCAGTTGAAGGCCGGTCCCGGCACGGTGGACAGGGTGCGGCGCCGAAACTTGACGTCTGCGACCGCCTTGCCGAACGGGATATCCGTCGTTCGCAGTTGCTCGTTCATTTGCGGCGTCAGCCTTTGCGGCACATACCAGTTCCACGCCACCGACAGCACCCTGGCGCCACAACTCAGGTGCACGTTGCGCATAACGATCCGCTCGTCCGGCGTCAGCTTCAGCGCCTCTTCTATTTCCGCAGCTGGCGCCTGCTCCTGACCTTCGACAAGCTTTGCGGCAATGCGCGGAGAGGCTGCGAGACCGCGTGATCTGCACCATTCCTCAAGCGCCAGCGTAGCGCTGTCGTGACGGCCAAGCACGGCCTCGAACGCGTCGAGAGTCGGCGGTGCCGGGCTCGTGGCGGAGATGGGGGAGCCCATCATCGCGAACACAGCGGCAATTCGGAGGGGAAGCGCATTGAGAGGCAATGCGTCAAATGCCGCCGGGCACCGCCGGACGGCCCATGGCCTCCAGCCCAAGCACGAGAGCCCGCGTACAGGCTGCGAGATCCCCCGCGCTGACGGACCTGATTACGAAATTGGCACCGGTTTTGCCTTCCGCCCAGAACGGGTAGGAGCCTATCTGGCAGGTTTCGTGCGCCTTTTCTGTCTGGCGCAGCAGCTCGGACACTTCGCTTTCGCCGACCCAGCAGCCGATCGTTTCGGAGAGCAACCGCGCGCCGCCGTCAAGCTGGCCGGACAGCGCATCGAGCATGCCGGCGGTGATGCTGGGCACGCCGGCCATGATGAAAACGTTCCCACAACGGATACCCGGAGCGCCTGTATAGCGATTGGGAATCAGTCCGGCACCTTCAGGCGTACGCGCCATGCGCAAGCGGGCCTCGGTCAGGCCGCCACGCGTCTCGTAATAGGTTTCCAGAATGGCGCGGGCTTCGGGATGGACGATGACCGGTACGCCAAGCGCCTCGGCAATGGCATCCACGGTGATGTCGTCGTGGGTAGGGCCAATCCCGCCCGTCGTGAACAGATAGTCGTTACGGACCCGCAGCGTGTTCACGGCCTCCACGATCGCGGCGGTCTCATCGGCCACCACGCGAACTTCCTTGAGGCGGATGCCTTGAACCTGAAGCCAGGACGCGACTTGCGCGATGTTTTTGTCGTGCGTGCGACCGGAGAGGATCTCGTCACCGATGACGAGGAGGGCGGCGGTGTAGATTCGCGAGGAGTCGGCCATGGCGCATGGCTAGGACAAACGGGACCGTACCGCCAGTCGCGCCTTCAAATGGTTGCCGCGAGGCCATCCTCACGCCAAAAAAAATGGGCCGGTCCGAAGACCAGCCCTTTTGGAAGTTTTTTGGGAGAGGATGCCTGAAAGGCCCGATCCTTATGCTCGCGGAAAGGTTTTGCTGCAAATGCGAAAAACTTTGCTGTAATTGCGTTTCGTGCACCTGATCGCTGGAGCGTTGGAAAACCTCGATTTCACCGGCTTGCCCAACTTTCCGAATTTGCATCCGGTGAGTCTATTCCACCCGACAGATCGGTAACTGCGCATTCGGCGTTCTCGGTCTGGGCGACTGGAATGCGACCGACAAGGAACGTTGCTCTGCCGCTCTCCTCCAATTTTCCAACAAAAAAAGGGCCGGTCCGAAGACCAGCCCATGAAAAGTTTTTGGGAGAGGATGCCTGAAAGGCCTCTTCGATATGCGTCTTTCACCGATTCGCCGCAAATGCGAAAAGATTGGGCAACGTTGCAAGACGCGCAATCGCGTGATTGCCTCTCCGGATTCTGATCAGCCTAAGGTCACGGCGCCATAAAGGTCATGTTCGTCGGCATCCTCAATGAGAACGTCAACGATATCACCCACTTGCAGGTCGCTGCCGGCGCCCCGCAGGAAGACGTTGCCGTCGATTTCGGGAGCGTCGGCCTGCGATCGGCCGGTTGCGCCGATGTCGCCATCCTCATCCGGCTCGCCCACTTCATCAATGATGACCGGCAGGATGCGGCCGACCTTGGCCTGGAGCTTGGCGGCGCTGATCGCAGCGGTCTTCTCCATGATGCGGGCGTAGCGCTCTTCCTTCACCTCTTCCGGCACGGCACCGGGCAGGTCGTTGGCGCTGGCGCCCTCAACCGGCTCGAATCGGAAAGCGCCGACGCGATCGAGTTGCGCTTCGTCCAGCCAGTCGAGCAGATACTGGAAGTCCGCCTCGGTTTCGCCGGGGAAGCCCACCACGAAGCTGGAACGGATAGCGATATCGGGACAGATCTCGCGCCACTTGCGCAGGCGGTCGAGCACCTTCGCCTCATTGGCGGGACGCTTCATCGACTTGAGCACCGAAGGCGCGGCATGCTGGAACGGAATGTCGAGATAGGGCGTGATCAGCCCTTCCGCCATGAGCGGGATCACCGCGTCGACATGGGGATAGGGGTAGACGTAGTGCAGCCGCACCCAAGGCTTGCGGCCCTGCGAATCGCTCAGGCCGCCCAGTTCGCGGGCGAGATCGGTCATGTGGGTGCGGACTTCGTGGTCCTTCCACATGCGGGTCTCGTGCCGCACATCCACGCCGTAGGCCGAAGTGTCCTGGCTGATGACCAGCAGTTCGCGCGTACCGGCCTGGACCAGCTTTTCCGCCTCGCGCAGCACCGCATCGATGCGGCGGCTTGCGAGTTTGCCGCGCAGGCTGGGGATGATGCAGAAGGAGCAAGCGTGGTTGCAGCCTTCCGAGATCTTCAGATAGCCGTAGTGGCGCGGCGTCAGCTTCACGCCTGCCTCGTCGTAGGCCTGCGGGATCAAATCGACATAGGGCGACAGCTCGGGCGGGGCAGCCTCATGGACAGCCTCCACCACGGCTTCGTACTGATGCGCGCCGGTAACGGCCAGCACATCCGGGAAGCGTGCGCGAATCACGTCGGCCTCGTTGCCCATGCAGCCGGTGACGATCACGCGGCCGTTTTCGGCAATGGCTTCACCGATCGCGGCGAGGCTTTCTTCCTTCGCGGAATCGAGGAAACCGCAAGTGTTGACGAGCACGACATCGGCCCCGGCGTAGTCCGGGCTCATCGTATAGCCGTCGGCGCGCAGGCGGGTGAGGATGCGTTCGGAGTCGACAAGCGCCTTGGGGCAGCCGAGGCTGACCATGCCGACCTTGGGCGGAGAGGGGATTTCGATAGCCATAGGGATGGCGCGCCCGATACGCGCATTGCGACCGAGAGTCACGAAAAACGAATCATCTGAAAATGATTCGCATCTATCCGCCTCGCATACCGTTAGCGCCCTTGCACCTTGGGGAAGACCCTGCGCAAGGAAGAACCTGTTGGAAAATGGCCATTTGAATAAGGAGCGTGGAGATGGGTCCGGTGAACTGGCTGGCGGTATTTCTTGCAGCGGCGCTGGCCGTCGTTCTAGGGATCGTCTGGAACGGGCCGCCGTTTCAGGACGGACGCAGCCTTTCGCCCGGCAAGTCCACGCGGGCGAGCAATTACGGCCTCGTCTGCTTCGTGTTCCTGATCAGCTCGGTGATGCTGGGCCACAGTTTCGCGCGGATCGGTGCCGAGACTCTGGCCGTTAAGCCCTGGCTCTATTTCATGCAGACCGGCGGGGTCGCGATCGCCTTCGTGCTGCCCGCGATCTGGCTCACCCATGTGCGCTACCGTGCCGAGCCGATTCGCCGGGTCATGGACTGCCTGTTCTGGCTGGTCGCCTATCTGGCCATGGGCGCGGTGTTCTGGCTGCTAGGCTGATTCCTCGCCGGGCTGGGGCCGGTCTTTCGTGGTCGTCGGCAGAATTTCGACGACGACGTCGCCGGCCTTCAGAACGTTCGCCTCGTCTTCCCAGAAGCCGATCGTCCGTTCGCCGCGGTAGATCCTGAGACCCTTGCCGCCAGTGACGAGCCGGTCGAGCGGGTGGCCGATTTCGGAAAGCTCGACGGGCCGCTCCACCAGCTGGACGCGGCCCGCCACCGAGGCGAGGTCGGAGAAATAGTCCGCCACATGCTGTCCTTCGGCGGAACCGGCCAAGAGGAGCCCGGTGAAGCGGACGGGATTGATGACGTTGTTGGCCCCCGCCTGACGTGCCAGCAATTCGTTGTCATCGGCCCGGATTACGACGGTGATCGGCGTCTTCGGCGCCAGATGCCGGGCGGTCAGCACGATCAGGACCGATGTGTCGTCTCGTCCGGCCGAAACGAGGATCGTGCGCGCTGTGCCCACGCGCACCGCGTTCTGCACCTCGTCGCGGGTGGCATCGCCCTGGAGCACGTTGCAGCCCATCTTCTCGGCCTGGGAAAGGCGCGCCTGCACGGGATCGACGACCACGATGCAGGCCGGATCGGTGCCGCGCTCGACAAGTTCCTTCGCCGCTTCCGAACCGCTGACGCCGAAGCCGAGCACAACGATGTGGTCTTCCAGCCTCTCCTGGATGCGCTTCATGCGCCATGTCTCCCAGCTGCGCTTGATGATGAAGTTGTAGGCGGTGCCCACGAAGATGGTGATGACGGCAAGTCTGATCGGGGTGACCAGCACCGCTTCTATCAGCCGCGCGCGGTCGCTGACCGGGGCGATGTCGCCGAAGCCGGTCGTGGTGATCGAGATCATCGTGAAGTAGACGACATCCAGGAAGCTGACCTGCCCGTCGTGAACGTCGTTGAGGCCCGCGCGGTCGCTCCAGTGGACCATGATGACGATGAAGATCAGCAGGAACGCGCCGCCCAGACGCAGTGCGACGTCGGCCCAGACCGGAACCGCCAGCGCGCGGCGCAGGGGCTTGATTGCGGGGCGGCGGAACAGGTGGTGCGAGGAGCGCCTCTTCGACATGCCCGCCGAGTTAGACCTTGTTTGGAAAACGCCCGCAAGAGCGTTTTCCAAACAGACCCTTATCGCGCCCTGGGCAGGTCGGCGAGCGGATCGACCGGCTTTCCGTCCCGGCGCACTTCGAAGTGCAGTTCGTTGCCCTTGGCGAGGCCGGTATGGCCGACGAGGCCGACGCGCTCCCCGGCGGAAACCTTTGCGCCTTCCTTCACGGTAACGCGGCTGAGGAAAGCGTAGGCCGTGAACCATCCTTCGCCGTGGTCGACCACGACGAGATTGCCGAACTGCTCCTTTTCCATCCCTGCGAAGCGCACCGTGCCCTGCGCGGCGGCGCGGACCATCGTGCCCTCGGCGGCGGTGATGTCGATGCCGTCGTGAGGGTTGGCGCCGGTCTGGAAACCGCGCCGGATGGGGCCGTTCACCGGCCAGGCGAAGCGGGCGGGCTTGCTTGCGGCGGAAGGGGTGGGCGTCGGTGCGGGTGCGTCCACGCGTGTGGCGGGTGGATCGAGCAGCGTCGGGATCAGCAGCGATTGACCGGCCTTGACCGGCGCGCCTTCGTCGAGGCCGTTGGCCAGGGCGATCTGCTCCCAGGGCACCCCATACTTGTAGGAGATCGAGAAGCCCGAATCGCCCGCTTTCACCGTGTGACGGCGGGTGCGGGGGATATGCAGCTTCTGACCCAGGCGCACGGCGTAAGGCGGCTGCAACCCGTTGGCTTCGGCAATGAGTATGCGCGGCACTTTGGCGGCAAGGGCGATACTGCCCAGCGTCTCGCCGGGCTGGACGACGTGGATGCTCTCTTCTTCCGGCGAGTTGGCTTGTTCCGGCGATTTGGCGGCGGCAATGGCGGCCTTCGCGGTCGAGTTGGCAGCGGCGGCGGCTCGTTTCGCCGGAGCGGCGGGATCGATTTCCTTGGCGGGAGCCTTGGTCGGCTTATTCTTGGCTGCCGTTGCATTGGCTCGGGGAATCGTCAGCTTCTGGCCAAGTTTGACCACATAAGGCGGCTTCAGGCCGTTCGCTTTGGCCAGCGCTTCGGGCGAGACTCCCGCGCGGTTGGCGATGCCGTTCAGCGTTTCCCCCGCTTCGACGACATGCGCGGCCTCGCCGCCCGGCGCGGCGGCGAGCGGCATCACGGGCAAGGCAAGCGCCGGCAACGCAAGCGCCGCCAGCAGAAACGGGAACTTTCGCATCATGCCTCGTAGCGGCTCGCGATCTGGGCCAGCGAGGCGTCGTGGGTGAGGTCTAGCTGGAGCGGCGTCACTGCGATGTAGCCCTCGGCAATCGCTTCCAGATCGGTGTTGTGGCCAAGCGTGTGCTCGATCCCGTGGAGGCCGAACCAGAAATAGGGGAAGCCGCGCGGGTCCATGCCTTCGACCACCGAGCCGCGTGCATAGTCGTGAAAGCCCTGCCGGACGACGCGGATGCCCTTCACGTCCGCTCCGGCGAGCGGCGGGAAGTTCACGTTGATCAGCGTGCGCGGCGCGAAAGGTGCGTCGATCAGGGGCTTGAGCACCTTGGCGCCCCATTCCTCGGCGGCGGAGAAGCTGACGTTGTTGCCCAGGCCTTCGCCGGAATAGACCTGGCTGAGCGCGATCGAGCGGATGCCCGCCAGCGCACCTTCCATGGCGGCCGAAACGGTGCCCGAATAGGTCACGTCATCGCCCAGGTTGGCGCCGCGATTGACGCCGGAAAGGATCAGGTCGGGCGGGCCGGGGAGGGCCTTCCTGAGGCCCATCGTCACCGAATCGGTGGGCGTGCCGGTCACCGAGAAGCGCTTGGGCGCATGCTCGCGCATCCGCACCGGACGGGTCAGCGTCAGCGAGTGCCCCGCGCCCGACTGTTCCTCGCTCGGCGCGCAGATCCAGATGTCGTCCGAAAGCTGCGCGGCGATCTTCTCCAGCACGTAGAGGCCGGGGGCGTTGATGCCGTCGTCGTTGGTGAGCAGGATACGCATCAGAAGCAGGGCTCCAGCTTATCGATTCCACCCATCCACGGCTTGAGCGCCTCGGGCACCAGGACCGAGCCGTCTTCCTGCTGGTAGTTCTCCAGCACGGCGACGAGCGTGCGGCCGACGGCGAGGCCCGACCCATTGAGGGTGTGCAGGAACTCGGTCTTCTTCGAACCTTCCGGCTTGAAGCGCGCGTTCATGCGGCGGGCCTGGAAGTCGCCGCAGTTAGAGACCGAGCTGATCTCGCGGTAGGCGTCCTGGCCGGGCAGCCAGACTTCGAGGTCGAAGGTCTTGTTCGCCGTGAAGCCCATGTCGCCCGAGCAGAGCAGCACCTTGCGATAGGGCAGCTCCAGCGCCTGGAGGATCGATTCGGCGGCGGCGACCATCCTTTCGTGCTCGGCTTCCGACTGGTCGGGCCGGCAGACGGTGACGAGTTCGACTTTCTCGAACTGGTGCTGGCGGATGAACCCGCGCGTGTCGCGGCCGGCGGAACCCGCTTCCGAGCGGAAGCAGGGCGTGAGCGCGGTCATGCGCAGGGGCAGGGCCTCCAGGTCGACGATCTCGTCCTGCACCGCGTTGGTGAGCGAGACTTCGGCGGTGGGGATCAGCCAGCGGCCATCGGTGGTCCTGAACAGGTCTTCCGCGAACTTGGGAAGCTGGCCGGTGCCGAACACGGCCTCGTCCTTTACCAGCAGCGGCACGATACATTCCATGTAGCCGTTGGTGGCGGTCTGCGTGTCGAGCATGAACTGCGCGAGCGCGCGGTGCAGGCGGGCCATCTGGCCTTTCAGGAACGTGAAGCGCGCGCCGGAAATCTTCGCGCCGGTCTCGAAATCGAGGCCGAGCGCGGGGCCGAGGTCGGCGTGTTCCTTGGGTTCGAACGCGAAAGTGCCGGGCGTGCCCCACTTGGCGACTTCGAGGTTCTCGGTCTCGTCGGCGCCCTCCGGCACTTCGGCGACCGGAATGTTCGGCAGGCCGGCCAGCAGTGCGTCTAATTCGGACTTCTTCTGAACTGCCAATTCCACGGCAGCGTCACCAATGTCCGCCCTGAGTTTCGCCTTGTGCAAGAGTTCTTCGTAGAGGTCGTTGTTTCCCGCCGCCTTAGCCGCGCCGATCTCTTTAGCGATACCGTTACGTTCAGCCTTTTGGGCCTGGGCCAAACTCTCGTTATGTCGGCGCTGCTCGTCGAGGGCGAGGATGTCAGCGGCCACGGGGAGGGCCCCACGGCGGGCGAGGCCGGCGTCGAATCCTTCGGGATTCTCGCGGATCAGGCGGATATCGTGCATGGCGCGCGCTATGCCGCCTCGGGCGCGGAGGCGCAAGATTCCAGAGGCCGGTTTTGGCTGGCGGAGAGCGGCGATCTTGGGGAAAATATCCGCCGGATGGCCATCCCGGGAAAGGGATGGTGGGCGCGGCAGGGATTGAACCTGCGACCCCACCCGTGTGAAGGACGGGGACGATTTCCGCCAACTAATTCAACACATTCGGAAAATCAAGCCGCTGAAAATCGCGCTGTACGGGCTTTGTACGAAACGGGGTTTTGTACGGGCGGGTTCCGCCTTCTGTCGGAGGGCGCTTTCCATGCATGAGCGTAGGACCCGATCACAGCAAAAGCATGCCGAGCTGATCGACGCGATAGTTGAAATGCACGGCGCTGAAACGAAACAGTTCTGGCCTGCTATCGCCGACCTCGCAGAGAGCGAGGGCTGGTGGGATGCCCCAAGGGGGCAACCCTTCCGGCCAGATGCATTCAAGATCGATCGAACCACTCAGACGATCGAAATCCACGAGGCCGTCATCACGCATCCGCCAAGCGAGAAGACCCTTCTCTCGATGGGCTCTTTGTGGTTCGCGCTGGACAGCGAAGAGTGGGATCTGAAGCTGTTCCTTCACCGGCCGGACGACATTGCCCCGGCAGAGATCAGCCTTTGCCACTGGTATTACCAGCTTCTCGGCCAGGCATCTGCGGAATCGGCATCCCCCGTCTTCGCGATCGATGTTTCGGAGGCGGCGGTATGAGCCGTCTGACCAAAGCTCAGGCGAAAGCCCACGCCCAGGCGGAAGAGCTTCTGCGGCAGGACACGCTATCCCTCGATGATCGCGAATTCGTCATCAATAACTGGATGGAGAGCGCCCGTCATATCAACAGCGCCGCTGCGGCATTCTTCACGCCTCTCGGCCTTGCCTATGACCTCGCAATCGAAACTGGCGGATGCAAGACGCTGATCGATCTCTGCGCCGGGATCGGTGCCCTTTCCTATGCAGCGGTGAGGCACCACACGCTCGAACCTTTCGATCGCGTCGTGTGCGTAGAGATCAACCCGGACTATGCCGCCGTCGGTCGAAAGATCGTGCCTGAAGCAGAGTGGATCGTCGCAAGTGCCGACGCCCTGCCGGACCTCGGTCGCTTTGACATAGCTATCGGCAACCCGCCCTTTGGCACTGTCTGCAAAATCACCGGCCCTCGCTACCGTGGGGAGGCCGATTTGGCAGTCGTCGACATCGCAAGCGATCTCGCTGATTTCGGGGCCTTCATCATTCCGCAGATGAGTTGCCCGTTCGAATACAGCGGGCGCCAAGACTATCTCCGCCGCCAGAGCGACAAGTTCGAGAGGTTCCACAGAGCGACCGGGATCGAACTGACGACCGGATGCGGCATCGATTGCGATTTCTACCGCAAGGAATGGCGCGGTGCTTCGCCAAGTGTGGAGATCGCCTGCGCCGATTTCACGGAACTGCGGGCGCTCCGCCTGCCAGCCCAGCAAGATCTTTTCGGAGAAGCAGCATGACCATGCCTGAGACCACCCAGAGCGATCTTGTCGAGCGGGAGGAAATGCAGGTCAGTGCCCGCGAGCATCCCGGCGTGTCGGAGCACGTCCTGCGCGAGGCGATCAAGCTGGCGCGTGAGCGAGGCGGCCAGACTATCCCCGTGAGCGACTACGACATCCTCCGTGCTCGTGACATGATCGCTGGCGAGCAATCGGAGGTGTCCCGGCTGACGGCGGAACTGCACGCGGCCAAGGAGGAAGCAGCCCGCCTACGCGGCCGATGCGAAGCCATGAGCCGGGCGCTGGAGACAATCCAGGGCGAGGTAGAGCGCACCAACGGCAACCTCGTCCATCTGCGCCGCTGCGTCGGTGTCCAGTGCAAGGCTGGTCTTTCCGCCTACCGTGGGAAGAACGCGTCGTGAACTGGCTACGCATCGTGACGATAGGACTTGTCATCGCTGCCTGCATAATTGGCGCGGGCTCGATATGGCTCTGGGATCAGGCGCCGCGATGGGCCCTCGCATTGAGCGGGGTTCTCGCAATCCCGGTGGTGCTGGCCGGCGCGGCGGCCGCGATCCTGGCCTGGTACTTCATCATCGAGGTCGTCAGGCCGTCGGTGCGCCTCCGCAAGCCGCTTGCCCCGCTGTCCCTCGCTACCCAGCAGGCCTCTCTGTTCGGCCGACGGCGTTACCGCATGCATCCCGTCACGTTCTGGGGCGTGCTCACCTTGGGCAACAGGTTCGCGCTCGGCTTCATGGTGTTCGGCAAGATGCATCACATTTCTTTCAAAGAGGAAAGCGACGCATGACCAGAGAAACCCTGCTCGCGCTGGCTGCGAAGGTCGAGGCTGCGACCGGACTATCCCGTGTCCGACTTGCCGAATTGCTTTACGAGCACGAAGGCTTTGTTGACCGGGGGCAAGACAATGGGCCACCAGATCGCGATGTACCCATATGGATTGAAGCAGAGATCTCCGCAAACAAGCATTCTGGAGACTGCACCAAGCAGCCGTGGTCTTGCATGCGGTGTCATGCGGATGACGCTCTCAAGCAGTGGGATGATCTGATAGCGATGATGGTCCGTGCTGCGTGCCTGGTTGAGGGGGAGGGTAATGGCTAGCTGCCGGTGGCATTACGAGGATGGTATGCGCTTCCTCGTTCCGGGCTGCTGGAACCGGGTCGTGCATGGCGATGCGGCTGATTGCCACTGCGAGGATAGCGAGAACGATGACCTTCGGCGCAAAGTCACCGAGCTTCAGGACCAGATCAACTGGATGAAGCTGCAAATGATGGAGCGGGACAATCCTGCTACGGTCGCCGCTCCCGATTCGTGAGGCTTCCATGACCGACCTTCAACGCCTTCGCCAAGCCACCGAGGATGACGTAGAGCGCGCGCTCAAGGGTGCGAACTTCACGGGGTGGCCCAGCGATGATGCCGCTCTGCTGGAGTTCTTCAACCGCATGCTCGACGTTATCGCGGGCGAAGGCGCCGGCGAGGACGAGTGACCACCGCCGAAGCGCTGGCTATCATCGACCGAGCGGCTGACAGAACATTCGAAGTGCGCGGGGCAAACGATGATATCCGCGCCGCCGTGAAGCACCTTGCCGAGCTCGGGATAGAGCGCGACACCCTCACATGGTTCTGGCGATCGCTGTTCGGTGAAAACCAGATCGGGCGTGATCAGAACGCCAATGCATCGCGGAATCGGATCAAGCATCTGGTGGGGAAGATGCGGAAGGGTTGACCGGCGGCCTACTTCACCTCGGGCCGCGCCGCATTCACCATCGTCTCGCAGTTCTTCTGGATCGCCATAGCATCTTTGGTGCGCCCGTTGGCCTTCTGAAGCTGTCCGTCCATAGCGACGTAGCCCGATGCCCACGGTGCGATAATGGCGGCTGCGACGGCGGAGGTCAGCGGCTTCCCGATCCATTCCGACAGGCCCGGCGCGTTGTCCGGCACTGGAGCCGCCTCGATTCCCTGCGCCCAGTCAGCCGGAACGAGGTCAGCGCATCTTGCAGGCGGGGTCTGAACGATGCGCGGGGTTTCCGCACACCCCAGCAATGACAGCAGCGCGAATAGCGGCAGGATCTTCCGCATGGTCAAGGTTCTCCTGGGTTTCGGCCACAGCCGCATCGATGTCTTCGTTGGTGACGCGGTTGGTTTCGATCTTGGCGACGGCATCCTGCGCGGCGTCCGCGATGGCCTCGCCGGAGGTTGTGGTCTGCTTCGCCTGTTCTGCCGTCTGCTTGTCGCGATCGCCTGAGCACTGGCTGAGCGATGCCGCGACGATGATCACGAAGACAACCGCCGCGAGCAGATAGGCCGCCTTGGGTAGCGACTTGAGCCAAGCGAAGATCATGGCTTCCCTCCGAGGTTGACGTCGCCGTTCTGTGTCGTCGCATCGGCGGTGCGAGGGCGGAAGGTGCCCAGCACACCGACAAGGCCGGTGGTCAACCCGCCGAAGCCGAGGGCCTCTGCATACTTTCCGTTGTAGGCCAGCCAGGCCGCGATCGTCGCGAGGTAGCAGATGGCGAACAGCAGGGCGCCGAATGCGATCAGCGAGTGGCGGGCATCGCTCACGACACGTAAAGCTCGCGCTCGGCAGCCCGACGGCGCTTCAGGCCTTCCAGGGGTTTGCCGTCATTGTTGATCCAGCGGCCGAACTGGGCGGCAGCGCCGGCGTAGTCACCGGCCTTGTGCAGCTTGCCCAGCGTTGAGGAAGCGATCGCTCCGGTGTTGTAGTGGAACGAGACGAGCGCATCGAACTGGTTCTGCGTGGTCGGCGTGCCGCCGATGGCCTTGGACACCTCGGCCTCGAACTTCTCGAGGTCGCGGGCGAACAGCCGATCGGCCTTCGCCTTGTCCCACACGGCACCAAGGGGGATCGGGCCGCCGTTTTCGTCCCTGGTCGTGCCCCAACCGTTCGTGATCGGTAGGCCGTTCTTCGAGCCGGGATCCTTGTAGCTGGTCAGCTTCAGGCTCTCGAATGAATGGATGAGGTCGATGCCTTTCTGGCTCGTCTTCATGGCGGCTTTCTCCTTGGGCACGCCGAGCCGGTCCAGCGTGTCGTCCATGATGGTCACGTCATCCGCGCCCAGCTTGCCGCCGAGGGCACTGCGCAGGGCATCGAAGATGGGTTTGCGAGGGTCGGTCATGTCAGGCTCCGAAAGGCAGGCGCCAAGCGATCCAGACGAGCGTCCAGAGCAGGTACATGGCGAGAGCTAGTTGAATGCGGCCGGTGACGTGGATTACCGCCGTCTTGGAGGCGAGCCACATGGTCCAGCCAATCCAGAGCAGGTACAGGACCGTTCCGCCGCGATAGTCGATCTGGGCGAACAGCAGCGCGCCGAAGATCACTACCGCGCCGGCGCCGTGGAACCAGAGCGCGAAGGCCAGCCAGAACGACCGGTTGCTCCACCAGTGACCGGGCCCGGCCGCTTCCTTGCGGACGATGGGCCACAGGCCGAAGCACATGATCAGCGAGGCAATCGCAAGGGCACCGAAGAGCCAGGACGTGGGGAGGCTCATCATGGCCGGCCTCCATCGGAAACGCGGCGGAAGGCTTCGAGCGCGTCCACGCGCCGTCGGATGCTGGCTTGCTCGGCGCGGAGTTCTTCCACGGCCTCCGCCACGGTCGCGACGCGCTCGTCGTGCCTTGGTTGAAGGAACAGCTTTCGCAGCCAAGTGAGCCAGTCCATGGGGCTTATCCCTCCCGACGCTCGATGGTCTCCTTCACCACTTGCGCGGTATCCTTTTGAGCCAACGCGGCCTTTAGGAGCTGAAGGGACATCTGCTCGATGATCCGATCCTTGTTCACATTGGAACGAAAGAGCAGGCCGATCACCGCCACAAACGGGCCATAGTTGACCGCCAGATCCCCAATTTCTTTCAATTCCTGCACTACGTGCCCCCACGTTGGCTCTCCATTGGGCGGAGCGGCCCATGCGAATAAGCTCCGCTCGCCCGCTGCCGGACGATGCGAGGCAGGCCGAGGAGCATCTGCGCCGCGACCATAGAGATGTTCAGCCAGTAGCTTTCCGGTGTCGCGCCGCCCCGGAGCCACGCGAAGATCACGCACGCAGCCGTCGGCGGAATCAGCGCGGCAATCACTCGGTCGGACCAGTCAACCGCACCGCGCCGCCAGAACCATGCTAACAGAAGCAGATCGCAGGCGAGGAATAGGACGATGCTATCGCTGCCGGCCAGCCACCAGTGCAGTTCCTGGGCGCCCCAGAAGAGGCAGACCAGCATGCCGGATACGCGGACGGTGCCCACCATGCGCTGCTGCGCCGCATTCAGCACGAGGCTGGCGGCGCAGAGGCAGAGCAGGAGGGCGACCGCCCAGTGCATCACTTTTTCGGCGGCGGCGGGCCGTTACCGGTCCCACCCGACTGCGGGGTGACGACGGGCTCGGTCGGCGCCGGAGTGGGTGCGGGCTTCGGCTGCTTGTCGCAGGAAGGTGCGCGCTTGGTCATGCCTCGCCCTCGATTTCGGTAAGAGCCTG
Organism: Novosphingobium sp. ZW T3_23; assembly: GCF_044987305.1. Taxonomy (NCBI): domain Bacteria; kingdom Pseudomonadati; phylum Pseudomonadota; class Alphaproteobacteria; order Sphingomonadales; family Sphingomonadaceae; genus Novosphingobium; species Novosphingobium sp. ZW T3_23. The sequence goes on along the minus strand of NZ_JBJDRF010000007.1, from coordinate 108,601 downwards.
CACCCGCGCCACTTCGCCCTCGAAGTAGTTGGTCACGTTTCGCATGGTGGTGACGACGGCCGATGCCTGGCTGAACGGTGTGCCCAGCGAATTATCGGACGCGATCTGCGGGAGAAGGGCGGTGATGTCGTCGGCCAGGGTGGCGGCCTTGCCTGCCTTCAGGGCGGCGAGGATTGCCTTCAGGCCTTCGAGGTTGGCGAGGGCGATCTGGCGGTCCAGCTCGTTGCGCTGGGCGAGCAATTCGGCGGCGGTGGGCATGTCAGGCTCCTTCGGGCGGGACGGTCATGGGAACGGGAGCGGCAACCGGAGCGTCGTCCGTCTCAACGCCGTCCAGTTCCTCTAGCGTGTCCGCGATGTTGATCGGCATCACCCCGCCGAGGAGGTTCACGAACAGGCGGGATTTGCATCCCGGAATCGCCTCGTCCTTCACCTCTCGGCGCCCGGTGATGAGTGAGCGCGAAAAGAACATGCGCCCCTCATTGTAAGGCGCGCCGAAGATGGGCGAGCCGCTATCCGTCGTCGCGATGATAGTGCCCTCGATATGGCGCACCTCGATCGGGTTCACGATCGCCATGCTATCGATGACGTTTTTCTTCACGAACCCGTACTGGTCCGAAAGCTGATCCAGCTGCTGGCCGAAGCCCATGTCGTAAGCCACAGCGCTGGCACTTTCGCCTCCACAGGGCTTGATGACCGCGATGATGCATCCGGCGGGGATCTCAAGCCGCTCACCGGCGGCCGTCTTCAGGTGCAGCATGAAAACTCCTTCCGCCCGAGCATGCCGGGGGAAGGGCGGTCAGATTACCGCCGTCAGCCCATTACTAACGGAAGATGTAAGAAATCGGCTCTGACTTTTCGGACCAGATTCCCTATATGTTCAAAAAAGAAGTGAGGGGCAAATGATCAAATTTTTCCTGGTTATCGCTGTTTACCATTCGTACGGTGGCAACGCTGTCGTTCACCATGTGGAGCGGTTTGACGACCGCCAGGCCTGTGTCTCCGCAGGCAAGCAACAGGTCGAGGAAGCCAAGCAGAAATTCCCCGACGCAGATTACACCTGCTATCGCCGCAAGGTCCGCGCCCCGGATTGATCGCTACAGGTCGGTCACGTCAACGATAATCCACGACGTGAGGTCACTGTTGTAAGGGCTGGGCGACGGCGGCGTGTTTCCGACGTTTCCGATCCAAACGTGCTCGGTCTCCCAACCGATGTTGATCCCCGCGGCGATGGCCTTGCACAGCGAGTATTCCCACCGGAGAGCAACCGTCGAAGCGCCGGCGTTGGTGAACCGTGAGGCCAACCGCGCGGGCGTGTAGCCGTACTTCCTGCCAGCAGGGTAGGAGAAATCCGTGCCGCCATTCAGAGGCATAGCGAACGGGTATATCTGATCCGTGACGCGGAAGGGTGGGATGCGGGTGTCGTACACCACTTCGTTTGTCGACCTGTTGCGGATCCGTTGCCCCCAACCAGGCGCTAGATTGCCCTTGGCATCATCGAAAAGCCACCACTCGATCGCGCTTGAAGCCGTTCGGTCCCGATAGAGAAAGAACTGGTAGGCACCGCCGCCCTGATCGGCCGTGATGAAATAGGACAGATTGGTGCAACGAATGACCAGCACCGGATTGGAAAGCCCGGTAAAGCTCAAGGTCTTGTACGCAAGCGGGTAGTCGTAGCCGCCCCCACTAGGCCCGAGCTGGTCAGGGATCGCGGATCCCTTCTGAACCATCTGCATGTTCTTGTACTGGCCGTCGATCTGCAAAATGTTCGCAGCGTTACGGTAGCGGGTGCCTTCCTCCGCCATCAGTACAGGCCGTACCTATGGAGGCGATTGCCCCTGTAGGTCACGGGGATAGTGTTCCAATCCCACGAGAAAGTCCCTGTTGCCGAGTTGAACGTGACGATCGCCCCGTTCAGCGTCCCGAGCGGCAGGCACCACGCCGTGCCTCCGATCAACCGCGCATCCGTGAAGGTGCCAGTGTTGGCCGACGTGACGGTGAAGGTGCCGACGATCCTGGTAATACGGTCATTCGGACCCAAGACAACCGCCCCAGCGCCGTTCCGAAACCTTCCACCGTTTGGCATCAGTTGAGCCAGCCAATTTCCACGACACGCACGCCACCGCTCAAAATGTACTGCGTGGTTCGGTTGCTGCTGTCGATGTCGATATAAAATCCGTCACTTCCCGCTCCGCCTGGCGGAATTACGCGGAAGCGATCGGCGCGAATGGTGAAGTCTCCGACCGTCCCGTTGTTGTTCGTCTCCCATCCGGTGACGCGGCCATTCACGTCAAGCGTCAGCGCGGCGCGCCCGTAGAGCGTCGTCACGTTGTTGTTGATCGTCGTGATAGCCGTCTGCTGCTGGGTGATCGTTACGCCCTGGGTGCTGACGGTGGTAGAGAGGGAGGCGACGTTCGTGTTGAGCGTCGAGATGGACTCGTAGGAAACCCGGATCGCCGCTTCCGACGAATAGGGTGTCCAAGGCGCAAAAGGCTCGAACTTTATAAGGCGGATAGCGGCGTGCGTCAGGCCGGAGACGCCGTTCCATTGGAACTGAACGAGCGCGTTTACCGCATTGGCGGGAGCCGTTCCCGACACGGCATTGGCCGCACGGTTTATATTCTGGTTATCGAAATTGTGCCCGCCCCTAACTGGCGAGAGCGTAACTCGCGATATTTCGGTGCCTCCGCTATTCAGCCATATCAAGTGCAGAACCATAGATCCGGCCGAGGCGAGGAACTGAGTGTCGGCCGAAACCGTGTAGACGGTGCCAACGTCCACCGGGACCGCAGGGCTGTTGACGAAAAAGCTGGACGCGTTTGATGTGACGGTGAGGTACTTGCCGACTGTATTGGAGAAACCGAGCGAAAGGCTTCCGCCGCTAGTCCATCCGACCGTACCGTTATCAAACCCGCCGTTTGGCATAAGGTTTTGCGATCCAGACGCAACTCGAGTCGTTAGGGTCGCTAGATTGGTATTGATCGTCGTGATTGCGGTTTGTTGGGTGGATATGGTTGAGCCTTGAGTGGATACCGTAGTGCTCAAATTAGAATATTGCGTATTGAGCGTAGAAACGGCGGTCGCAGTTGTCTCGATAGAAACCCTGTCTGTTCCGCTCGAATAGCGCTGAGGCGTTGTAGCCTCGGGCACTGTCTCTATTATCTGAGGCCGAAGGAACCAAGCCCAACTATCGGTTGTGCCGGAGTTGGTGGCCAACTTCCTCATGTAAACGCGGCCTCTAGCCGTTCCTGAAGGGGCAGATCCCGTCTTGAAGCCAACCCTTCCCCATCCAGATAGCATTTCGCCGCCGTTAATCGCAGGCTGATTTACGGCTGCTCCACCGCTACCCAAGTCAGATCCGGCCGAGTTGAGGAACAAGACGTAGTATGACGTCAGGCACCTATGGGACGCGTACCAAGTTGAGAATTCGTAGAGTTTTCCAGCCTCTGCGGGGAAGTCTTGCAGGTATTCAGCATAACCTGTTGAGAGGTTGTTGGATTGATTTATTGTTGCTGCATTCGTTCCCTGAACTTGATATGTCGCGCCAGCCCCATTAATACCAAACGTAATTATACCGGCTTGGCCAACATTTGCCTGGGTCCATCCATTAAGACTACCTGCGAATTCTGTATTAGTTAAAATATTACCACCGCCCGCTGTTACGCGGGTTTTTAGTGTCGCGATGTCTCCGGCCTGCGTGCTACTTGCGGTTTGTAGGTTGGTGATCGCAGATCCTTGCGAGGACACCGTGCTGGAAAGGCTCGATACCGTTCCCTGCAGCGTCGTGATCGCTGTGGCATTCGTACTTATCAAGCCGCCCTGCGTGGAAACCGTGGTCTGCAGGGTCGAAACCTGGCCATTAGCGGTATTGATCGCGCTGAAGGATTGGGTGACGGATGCCTCTGAGGAGTATGGAGTCCAAGTCGTCCCGCGCTCGATTTTAACCTGACGAACATCCAAGACCACCGGAGAAGTTCCGACCGTCCCGGCATTTGTGGCCACCACGATCAGTCGCACGAAAACCGCCCCAGAGGGGGCTGTCCCCGTTACCGCGTTAGCCGGCCTGTTCACTGCGTTGTTGAAGCCGTGGGTTGCTCTTAGCGACCCAAGCGATGTACCTATTTCCGCATCGCTGGCGTTTCGCCAGCTAAGATAGGTACGGAAATATCCGCCTGTCGGCGTTCCGTTTCCAGCACCGGCCCCCAAATACTGACTGTCGCAAGATGCTGTATACGGCTCTCCAACTATGATCGAAATCTTATCGGAGTAGATGGCTGTATTGGCCGCGGTGCTGTTGACGCGGAGATATGGGCCGAGGGAGGTGGATTGGGCCGTTACGGTTGCCGATCCCGTCCAGCCCGCCGTTCCGTTATCGGGCAAGCCATTGGATAGCAGGTTGCCATTGCCAGCGGTGACGCGAGTTGTGAGCGTCGATACCGTTCCCTGCAGCGTCGTGATCGCTGTGGCATTCGATGAAATCAGGCCGCCTTGCGAAGAGACGGTAGTTTGCAGCGTGGCAATCGATCCGGTGTTGGAAGTGACGGCCTGCTGCAGTGTCGTGATCGCTGAACCCTGCGACGATACCGTGTTCGATACGGTCTGGATGCTAGTGGCATTCGCGATGATATCCGCCTGCGCCGCAGTGATCGCCGCGCCCTGCTGGGTGATCGTCTGGCCCTGCGCGATGATGTCTTGTTGCGCAGCTTCGACTGAGGTCTTGGCAGCGTCTGCATCTGCCTGGGCTGCCGCCGCCGCAGCTTGTGCTGCCGCGATATTGGCCTCGGCCTGCTCAATGTCCTCGTCGAGCTGGGCAAGCGCCTCGTCCTGATCCTGAAGCTGGTTCTCGATCGTCGTGATCTTGCCGAGGCCGGTGATCACCTGCTCGAAGATCGTGGTATCGCCGTCGATCGTGCCTACCCGATAGCTGATCCGCACGTCGTAGGCGGTCTGGCTTTCCAGCGGGGCGATGACGTGGCGAACCGTGTCCACTGCCGACAGGATGGCCGAGTTCGTCCAACCGGCGTCAGGCGTCTCGCCAGCGGTATGCAGCCGGTAGTCGATCACGATGGCGTCAGCGGACGGCATCTCACTATCGCCCGCCACCAGCAGCGCAGGGAAGCCCTCGCCTGAGGTGGTGCCCGACACGGTCCATTCGGTCTGGACGGGCGCGGGCGGCTTCAGGTCCGGCGCAGTGGGCGACCAGGGGGCGGGTGGCGTGGTCGTCTCGCCCAGTGCGAAGGCGTGCTTGGCGAAGGTCTCGGTTTCGACGGTGAACGTCACCTTGCCCGTCGCCGGATTGATCCCGCGCTGCTTGATCAGCACAGGCTGATTGTCCAAACCTTCCTCTGGGACGTTGAGGTTGACCACGTCGCCCGTTTGCAGGCCGATGAACTCGGGCCCGACGGTGATTGCCCAAGGACCGGCCTCGCGGCTGTTGACGATCTCGTAGGCCGCAAGCTGGCCGGGCTGCTTCGCTTCTGCGCCGGAGAACACCTGCACCAGCGGGAAGTCGATTTCCTTGGTGCGCTGGCCCTTGTCGGCGGTGACGTAATCCGGAACCGTCACGGCGGTGCCGCTGATCACCGACCAGTCGCTGTCCTCATCGACATAGCGGGGAATGACGGTGTTGAAGCGGTCGCGGCGGCTCTTGGTGGCTGCGATGGACAGGTTGTCGTGCAGGTGCCGGCTCTCGATCGTCGCGATCGCCGTGCGCGGCATGGAGACAAGGCAGCCGATCATGGCGGCGGTCTGCGTGGGCACGGCGCCACCAGCCTGAAGGATGCGCTTCAGCGTGTCCCACTTGCTGTCCGTGGTCCACTCGACGCCGCCGACCTTCCAGGCGTTGGCATCGCAGACGTTCGCACATTCGACGAACTCGGCCACGCGGATGTTCGCGACCGGTGCGCCGATGCCGCAGGTGCGCTTGCCGTTCTGCCAGCGGCCGAGTGCCCAGGTGAGAGCATGGAGGCCGGGATTGTCCGACCATACGTAAGTCGATTCCTGAAGCGCGCGGCAAGAGCCGGAACCGCCGGGATAGGTGCTGTCGAGGCGCGGGTCGTAGACCTTGACCCACTTGCCGATCCAAGCGGGCTCGGGCGCGCCGGCGCCGTACATCTCGCCCTGCTTGTTGTAGCGCAGGCACCACATGGCATGAGTGATGCCGGACAGCTTGTGCTGCGAGGTCCAGCCCGGCGCGGTACCGCCGCCCAGCGAGAGGGCGAGGGCGCTGGCCATGGGGGCGCCGCCGAGGTGGATCTTTTGGCCCTGGTAGTCGTGATAGGTGCCGATCGCGTTCCCGCTGGCATCGAAGGTCACCACCTCGTTATCGGCGGTGAACTTCTCGATGCTGTCGATCTGGCCGCCGATGCTGAGCAAGGCCCCGAACCAGAGCAGGTCGTTGAACTTGGTGTAACCGGGCCGGGTGTTGGTGTTGGCGTAGATCCGCAGGCCGGACATGCGGGTTCGGCCCATGGCGTAAGGAAGACCGCTCTGGGGGTTCGTCTGGAAGCTGGTGGCGCTCCCCTGGTTTGAGACACCAGGTGCGACGGCGGCGGTCACCGCAGACAGGACGCCAGCGGCAAGACCGCCGTAAGCTCCTATCGCTCCCAGCGTGGCCGCAGACGCCACGCCCGCAATGCCTCCGGCTGTGACACCGGCTACTGCCGGAGCGGCGGCGCCGGCGGTTGCTGCCACCAGAGCTACAGCGGCGACGACCATTCCTGCGGTGCGGAGGGCCTTCATGACAAAACGCTCCATGCGCGTAGGATAGATTTGGGGCTCGGCTTCAAGGTCACGAGGCCGGGGTGGTCTTCGTGGAAGCAGAACACGTTGCCGTTGGTAGAGTAGATGCCGATGGCTCCGATCGGGTGCTCGGCAGCAATCTCGACAAGATCCCCGATCAGCATCCGCGCTGGAGTGATCGGAAGAAGGCCGAGCCCGTCGGCCATCTCTGCGAGGGTCGAGTACCCCATGCGCTTCAGCGCGCAGGCCGCGCCGCGCAGGGTAGTATAGCGTCCAGCCTTGCTGATCGCGATCTTGTAGCCGAGTTGCTTGAGGTGGAAGGCGGCGACACGGGCGCAGTCGACCTTGCCCCATTCGAAAGGCTGGCTACGGAACTTGGCCATGGTCGCCTCGATCGCGGCGTGCCGGCGTTCGAGCAAGGTCATGCGACGGACTTCCAGATTTTGCGTGATCGGATTTTCGTGATTACCGAGCGGCAGACGCCAAACTGTCGGGCGAGCGACGGCCCGCTTTGCTGTGAAGACCGGATGCGCCTTACATCATGGATTGTGAGTTTTGCCCCGGGGTGGTCTTCGCCGCGGCGCATGGTGCCGTGCTTGTCTCTATCGGCGGTATTCTCCGCTGGGGTAGCCCACCGGAGGTTGGACTCGTCGCAGTTAGTTCGGACGCCATCGTTATGGGCCGCCTCGTGGCCCTCCGGCGCCGGGCCATGAAAAGCCTCGCAGACAAGCCGGTGCACTTCGAAGTTCTTGCGAACCCTGTCCACGCACATATTCCCCTGGAGGTAGCCGTCCTTATTCAGGCAAACGACAAGTTCACGCCCCGCCATCCGCATGGTGAAGTCGGTGCCATTGCGGCGACGTGCCTGGCGTGTCCGAGAAATGGACCTTACACGCCCGCGAGATGATACCTCGTAGTAGCCTTCGTAGCCGAGGACAGGCCGCCATTCTTCGGGTTTGCTCATGAGTTGGACGCCTTCGCAGAACTTGCGGCGACCCAAGCTGATCCGTTGGTCTTGGCGGTGGCCGCGCTCTTTACCGGCTTCACGCCCCAGTACAGGTTGACGTCGGTGCCGGTCATGAACTCAAGGCCAAGCTCGCCGGGCCAGATGGACTGGTGCCACCCGTTGGACGCCCGCTGGCCTTCTTCCACCTCGAACAGGCGCTCGAAGACGCTGACGATCGTGAACTCGACCGTTCGGGCGCCGGACTGGTCAACCTCGATCTTCGGCACGTCGATCTCGCCCAGGAACACGGTTTCCGGCTGTCCGAGCACCATTCCCGTAATAGGATCGACGGCGCCGACCATCAGCCGGGCCACGCTGCCCTGCATCGCCGGGTTGGCGAGCGCTGCGGTCGCCGGAAGGTCGGGCGGCATCAGGGTCACGCTGATCTCGGGCGCGCTGTCGCCGATCTCTTCGTTCAGGTCGGAGATTGTGGCTATCGTCCCGAATGTCTCATCCCGTCCGACGTAGGTTTCCCCGTCGATGATCAGGCTGGCGGACCCATCGAGAAGGCGGATCGTGTAGTTGGGCAGCTCGATCCGCAGGGCGCCGAAGAGGGTGACGACGGGCTGCGATAGCGCAGTCTTGAGGGCCGGATCCATTACGCGGCCTCCATCACGGAAAAAGCGAAGGCGCGGGCGTTGTCCAAGCCGATCTGCCAGGAGAGTTCATCGCCCGGCAGCACCAGACCCTCGATCATAGGCTGGGCGATCTCGACGACGTCGTTGGTCGAAAGGGGCGTGCGGAGCATCGGGAAAATCGAGGCGGTGAGGTTGCCTCCCGCGCTGGCGGTCCCGGCGGCGGTGAACATGTAGACGTAGCGTCGGCCGGAATGGATGATGCTGAAGAACTGACCCTCCTTGGCCTGGTAGCCAGCAGTCAGGCCCTTGAGCGGGATCGACGTTCCGCTTGCGACGTTAGCGCTCACCAGCGGCGCGCCGGGCGTGCCGGGGTCGAAATCAAGCAGCGGCCAAGGCAGGATGACGGTCGAGAGGCGTCCTTGAAGCAGCCGCGACAGGTAGACCATCCCGCCGTCCTCGATGTCGAGTGGAGGCATCTCTAGCTTGAGCCCGAAGCGGGTTCCGACGCGGTTGATGCGTTGCTCAGGGCCGCCCAGGAAAGGTGTCAGCACCGTCCCGAAGTCGCGCAGCAGGACCGTGTAGTCGGTGGGCATGGGGCAGGTGGGAAGGGAGATCGGCATTGCGCCTGAAAGGGTGCGCGATTGGGTGCTTTACCGTTACCGCCGTCAGCGGCCGGGGATGCGCCTGCGGGCCTGCCGCGCTACGTCCGTGCCGGCATCGGTGCGGGCCTGGACGGCGGCGGCCATGCCGATCGGCTGCGCGACCGCTGCGGCGCCTTGCTTCACGCGCGCATCGAAGTAGTCGTTGGCCTCTACCTGGACGACGACGGTCTGCTGGATTGGCCGGGCCGCGACGCCGGCCGCGGTCACGCCCGCCATCGATGCGGCTGCCCGAGCGCTCGACATCGCTGCAAGGTTATCAACACCGATCCGCTTGACCGCGTCGGCAGGGACCACGAACTCACCCTTATGGACGATCCCCGCCGGCTGATTGACGGGACCATCGCCGGTGTAGCCTCCCGAAGCAAAGCCGAAGCCGGGAATCTTCACCGACCCGGCGGCGCTGGCGATCGATCCGTAATCGACGCCGCTGAGCGAGGGAGCGCCGCCTCCGAGGCCGAAGAGGGAAAATATCCCGCCTCCGCCCTTTCCGATCAGGGTTTGCTGAACCGCAAGCTTGATAAGATCCTGGATGATGCCATTGATCACGTCTCCGGCAACGCCGCCCAGTTTCACGTAATCTGCCGTGGCTTGGCCGAGGCCATCGCTCAGCCGATCGAGCGCGCTCAGTTCAATGTTCTCTGCTGCGTCGGCCATATTTGCGGCGGTCTCACGGACCTCTCGCCGGCGCTGCTCCAACGGTGACTCATACTCGCGATTGGCTCGCTCGACCTCGAAGCCTTTAAGGCTTGCAAGCATGTTGAGCCGAGCCTGCGCGATCTGCTTCTGTGCCTCTGTGGCCGTTTGGCTGGCGAGAACACCTTCAAGTTCCGCGCGCTCCTGATCATATGCGAGATCCAGAAGCCGCAATTCTATCGCCCGGCGTTCCTGTCTGGTGTTGGTAAGCTCAGCTTGCGCTCGCAGAAGGTCAGCATCGTTCCTAGATGAAGCTTGAGCAACATCGAGGGCGTCGCGGCGCCGGTTCTCTTGCGCGATTTGCTGGACACGCTGACGCTGGAGGTCCGCAATCTGATTGACCGCAGCGGCGCGATCGGAAAGCTCCTGGGCGCTCAGGCGGCCAAGATCATGTTGGGTCTGGTACTCCGCGATCCGCTGTGCTTTCTCGCTTTCGATCTGCTGGAGATTGAATTTCAGGACGTCGTCAGTAGCAACCGAGAGCGCGGCCTTCGCGGCATTGATGTCGTCCTGAAGGGAGGATGCGTCTCGCTGCTTGGAGGCATCGTCGCGAATCGCGCGCAAGCGCTCCTGCTCGGCTTTGCGGGCCGCGGCCTCGGCCTTCCGTTGCGCCGCCTTCTGCTCCGAAGCCGATGGACCCGGCGTGTATTTTGCAGGCGGCGTGTTCCGGATGGGGTTGCCCGAGCGATCGAAATACCGGCTGATAAGATCGTTCGCGGCCCGCTCGCCCATTTCACCGCGGAGGCGCCGATCCGCGGCGGCTTGCCCTTCGCGATACCGCCCCTCGAAATTCGTCCGGCCGCTTTCCTGCCCCCACAGACGCTTATTGATCCACTGCTCGACCCTGGATTCCCCACCGGAAAGGGCTCCGGTGACATTGTCGAGGTCCCGCAGTTCTCGGCCCGGGTCAAAGCTGACGTCCCCGATCCCCTCTTTCATGTAGGCGAAGAACCGCTGCGCCGCACTCATGACGGGATTGAAGGCGTCGGCTAGGCCCTCAATGGAGGCGCGCACGGCGACGCCCATCTCAACGGCGTCGTCCTCCAGCTGTTTGAACCCGTCGCTGCCGTCGGTGATGAAGTTGGCAAGCGCTGTAGAGAACTGCCCGCCGCGATCAAACGCGCCGAAGGTGATGATCGCAGCGTTGTATACCTGCGTCATGGCGTCATCGAAAGTGACTGGTAGCTCTCGGAACTCGGCGTCAATGCCCGCGGTGAACTTGGTGTTCGTGAGAGCATTGAGCAGCTTGTCGGAGGTCAGCTTGCCTTCCTCGCCCAGCTGTTTGATCGCGCCGATCGGGACGCCCATGCTCTCTGTGAGCAGGCGGGCGAGGCGAGGCGATGCCTCCAAGATGCTGTTCAGCTCGTCACCGCGCAAGGCGCCGGCCGCTAGTGCTTGGCCGAATTGCAGCGTGGCTGAGGCTGCCTCATTCGCGCCCGCACCGCTGATCTTCAGGGTCTTCGCGAATGTCTCTGTGGCCCTCGCCGCGTCATCCTGATCGGCCCCGAGTTCCTTCGATGCGCGCGAAAAATTCCCATAGAGGGCAGCCGTTTCTTCCAAGCCCGAGCGAGTGTTCGCAGCGATCCGCCGTACGTCCTCCTGCGCCTGGGCGAATGATCCGAACCCGGTCGTCGCCAACCGAAGCTGTGCGTCCAAGGTTTTCGCCGTATCAGCGATGTCGAGAAAGGCGCGCGCCATGGCGGCTGCCGACACGCCGGCGAATGCCCCACCCAGAACGCTCAGGCTCCGCTCAAGTGCGACCGCCCCGCGGGAGACTGTCGAAAAGCTTTGGTCGGCTGCCCTGGCGTACCGGTTAAGTTCGCTGATCGCGCGATTGTTGTCGACGAACAGGCGGAGCGTGACGGGATCGATTTCAGCCATGGCGGTAACGCTAAGGCTTGCCCGAGAGGCAGATTACCGCCTACGTCTGTCGGCTTGCGAAGGAGAGATTCGTGAAGACCTGCCCTTACTGCCGGATGCGTATCAGCCCGAAGGCGGTAAAGTGCCCGTTCTGCCAGACAGAGTTCAGCTCGGAAGAGGTCTCAGACGGCAAGCGCGAAAACCGGAAGCGCACGGAGCGTTATCTTTTCCTGATCCTGATCGCAGCGGGTGTCGGGATTTGGTGGCTGAGCCAGCCCGGCAACGTCGAGAGCTTGGCCAACTACAGCGCAAACCATGACGCCGGGGCATCGGCACACTAGGCGTCCTTCCGGTGGGCCTCGACGAAACGACGGAGCCGTTCAGGATCGCCGGGCTGCTTCGCCTCTGAGCCTGGCGCCGCATGGGCTTCATTGTGGGCCTCCAGCGCTTCCAGGTACTCGCCCAGCGAGAGGTCTTTATAATCCAGGCCGATCCCGCCGCAATTGGCTATCACTTGTCCGCGTCGGAAGGGCTCTGGCTTGCCGGTTCGCTTCGGGCCTGATCCTTTTTTTTTAGATCAATTCCCTTGATGGTTGCGTTCATCACATCCCAGGCAAGGATGGCGCAGCTTTCGAAGCTGGCCTGAACTTGTTCGTTGACGAGCCGGTTCGCAAGCTTGCCATCGACCTCGAAGCTTTCGCCATCGCGCTCACCCGAGTTCCCGGCCTTCAGCGCCTGTTCGAGGATGTTGTGGAGGTCACCGGCAAAGATCCGGGAGCCCGGCAGGCGGACGAGATTGCCTTCGCCGTCGACGCCTATGCCGGCCGATAGTTCATCGTAAATCTGGAACATCGAGACAGGATATTCCCGCACCCGCAGGTGCGGAGAAAGCGGGCCTTTCTCCACTGCGAGAACGGCCGAAAGCGGCAGGTAAAAGGTGAACCTGCCGCCCGCGAAATCCCGCTCGATTGCCGTGTCCATCAGGCGGCAGCGGTCCAGGTGAGGGCGCCTTCACCTTCCAGCGTGATTTCCGCCGTGCCCGCGCTGTCCTGCGAATAGGACTGGTTGCGCGTGGTCATGAGGGCAGTGCCGCCATAGGTGCCCATGAGGTCGCCGCCGTCGGTGCCGTCGTCGCGATAGAGTTCGATCGCGTAGGTCTTGCGGACACCGAACGCGTCGGTCATCTCGGTTTCGAGGTCGATATTGTCCGAGCCGGTGCCGCTGATCGACCAGGACGAGCCAGTGACGCGCAGCTTTCGACCGCCGGGGCGGTTGGGCTTGGCGCAGTCGCGGCGATAGGTTTCGTTGGTCTGGGCGGTGCGGTTGATGGTCACGCCTTCGATGCCGCAGAGCAGGGCGAGTACGACCGGCGGGCCGGCGGCGGTCTGAATCTTGATGAGGGCGAAATCTGCGCTATTCGGCTCGGACACGGGCAATCTCCAGCATGGTTTGCTGGAGCGTAGGGCGGCTCAATCCCCCGAATTACCGCCGTCGCCCTTGCCTTGGCGCTCTATGAAGGCCGTCCGCTCGCGCATCTGCCTGCGCCTGAAATCCGCTTCGAACTCGGAGGGGCTCATGGTGCTGGCTTCGAGCGCGAGCATGGAGAAGTTGTTCGCAGCGGAGGCGCTGACCCGCCGCAGATTCTCAACCGCTACCTGGACCTCGTCGCTCGTGATGACGCCCTTGCGGATGAGGATCTTGGCGATCTCTTTCATCACGAGATAGTCGACGTCCTTCATCGGGCCGGCATATCAGCCCGCGAAGGCTCGCGCCACCACCGATGCGATGCCGTGCCATGCATCGGCCTCGGCGCCGTCCCGCATCAGCCGCGAGGATTGCACCTGAAAGCGGTACCGGCGGCCGGCCACCTCGAAGGCGTGGTTGTGGAGCGCTTCCACGACGGCGGTGTTGATCTCCCCGGCGTGGTCGCGCGCCGTCTTGGTCATGGCCCCGGCGCCGTTGTAAATCGGCTTGGCGAAGCTGTGCAGCTGAAAGGAGACCTCGGCTCGGGCAGTGCAGCCGCGCCCTTGCGGTAGAGACTGCGTTCCTTCGAGCCGCACGAACGGCCATGTGGGAGCTTCGGCGACGGGATCGATCGATGCCTTCGCAACGATCTGGGCAAGCGGTGCATCTGCCTTCAGCGATATGATGGCCGCGCGTTCCGTGGCGCGCAGCAGGTCATTCGCCATCGGCCCTGGCCTTCCTCGGCGCCGTCTTGAGCGCGCCGGCTTTCCTGGCGGCCGTGGCGACATCGTTGGTCACCTCGATCTCGCCAGGAGGGTAGACGGCCTCGCGCAGGTCATCCAGCTTGTGGCGGTACTCGCGGGCGAAAGTGACGGTCTGCATTATGCGTCTCCTGATTTGCTGGATTTGACGGCCTTGTCGACGGCGCGGCGAACGAGCTGCTCGACCTCGCGGCGCTTCGCGTCCCGAGCGGGCTGCATGTACGGGCGCGATTCCATCCGGGAGGTGCCGAACTCCAGCGCGGCGGCGTAAGGCGCGTTGCTGCTCACTTCGACCACCAGCGGCGCCACCTGGTTCGTCTCGATCGCGCCCGCCAGCGTGCCGGTGTCGTTGTTGGGTGCCTCGCCGGGAGACGACGGCTTGTGCTGCTTGCCCGATACCGCCCCGGCGGTGATCGAAATCTGAGCCTCTACCTGGATCAGCTCGCCCGCCGCGAACAGGGCCTTGCCCACCTCACGCACCATGGCTTGACCGGTTAGCTTCTTGAGCCGGCCCGCGTGCGCCTTCGCGCCGATGATGCGAGACTTAGCCATCAGGCCTTGCGCCCCGTGCCAACCCATCCGGCCGCGACCGGATCGCGCTCCAGGGAGGAGACGGACCAGATACCGGCGAACGGTCCTTCCGTGATCTCGATCCGCGCCTCGGTGCCAAGAGAGCCGGTCAGCGTGGCGGCGAGGACGATGAAGCGGACATCCGTATCGACGTAACCCTCGGCTTCCCGCATCGCTTGGGTGGCAACATCGATCTGGACGCTGCACGCGCGGTGGGTGACGCCGCCGGGCGTGATGATCGATCCGCCGTCGTCATAGACCGGATCGGTTTGCTCGATGGTCCGCGCGGGGTGGTAAGGGCCGCCCAGCACCTGCGAGAACGCGAGGCCGATATCGGCAAAGGCCTGGTCTATCATGGCGTCCCCACGAAACCGATCAGGCGCGGGCCGCCGAACAGCCGGCGCTGGATCTCTTGAAACTGCTGACCCCACGTCGTGGCGCCGTAACCGCCCTTCGCGCGCTGGGCGACCACGCTATCCGACAGGGTCGCGCTGAAAGTGCCGCTCTTGAAACTGGTCGCGCCGGTCGCCGCAAGGGTTCCGGTTCCCGCTGGCAGGCCGATGCCATTGATCGCCAACAGATGGGCCGTCAGCAATTCGGTCGCGTCCTGCTGCTCATCGCCATAGCTCTCGCCCACCCGGCGCTCTGCCTTGGTGGCCCAGGCGTCGTAGGGTTCTTCTGTGAGGGTCGAGAAGGCGGGGAACTGTGCCTTGAACTGGTCGAGGGTGAGGCGGGTATAGCCCATGGTCAGCTCCCAGGCAGCGCGAGGACGTCGAATTGAACGCCCGCCGGTGCGACGGTGAACGGGATCAGTCCGAGGCCCAGCAGGGTCTGCGTGCGGAAGCACTTTATCGTGGCGCCGGTGGTCGTGACGGTGCCGGTCACCGGGTAGCAGGTCGGCACCTGCGTCTCGGCGGCGGTGACATAGGGCGTTACCACCAGCTTCGGGACGGCGGCCATGGCGGGCCAGGTGACCGCAGCCGTGCCGGCGCTGCCCGTCGTGCCGGTGACGGTGCGGGATATGCGAGGCTGCACTGCATCCCCACGGCGATAGGTGTTCGTCGATCCTGCTGCGCCTCCGACCATCTCCATGCCCGGCACGGACGACGCAGGGACGGGGATCGCAGCCTGCGCGGCGGCGGCAGCCGCAGCAGCACTTTCGGCGGCGGCCTGCGCGGCCTGCACCTCTGATTTCGTCGCGGTGTTGGCGGTGCTGGCCGGCGGCGCGATTACGACCTGGGCGAGCGCCGGGACGGGGGCTGCCAGCAGCGCGGCGAGAATCGCAGCCCGGATCATTGCGACACCAGCGCGAACGTAGCGCCCGCCGTCGAGGACGTGACGCTGATCTGATCGGTAAGGACAAGGCCCTGGAATGAGCCGCAGTTGAAGGCACCGCCGGGCCCGACCGGGATCGACGCGGCAGCACTGGCCGAGCCAGGCGCACCGAGGAAGACGAGCAAGGTGGCGCTGGCGCTGGTGTTGAACAAGCCGCAGCCCTTGCGCGCCGGGTTGGCAGCGAGAGCGCTCTGGAAGGTGTTCGCGGTGGTCACGCTTCCGCTGGTGGGCGTGCTGGTAGACCGGATCGGGGCGATGTTCGTGACGCCTACGCCGTCCTGAAGCTGGCCAGCGGCATTGCGGAAGCTCTCGGCGACCGGCTGCCCGAGCGCGGGCGAGGCAGCGAGCAAGGCGGCAAGGGCGATGAGCAAGCGCATAGGTGTCTCCTTTCTCAGGGCAATGGCCATCATGGCACCTCGAAGGTCTGGATCTGACCGACCTTGATCGTGAGGGAATCGCCCGCGGCGAGGGCCGGGCCGAACAGCGCGCCGATGCTCACCGCGACGGTGCTGCCGCCGGTGGCGCCCAGGACATAGGAGCTGGTTTCGACCCAGAGTTCCTGAGCAATCGAGCCGTCGAACTTCGGGGTGGCGGCCCACGCGGCCCCGGGCGCGGCAATGACGGTCGTCGGATCATCACCGGTCTGCGGGATGAGAGCGAAGGCCCGCGCCTGCGATGGGTCACCCTGGCCGGTGGCGCTGCCGAGGCCGATCACGAGGCCATAGGGCACGGCGCTGGCAGGAATCAGCACCTTGCAGCGCAGGCCTACCTTCTTCCCGGCGGGGACCGCGATGTTGGCCGTCTTGGAGAACGTCAGCTGTCCACCATTGGCGCCGGTGCCGGTCGCGGCGCTGATCGTCGCAACCTGGTACGTCTCGCCGTTGATGGTTTCGGTGGAGCCCACGACCGTCGCCGAGGCGGCAGCCTGCGTCAGATCCCAGCCATCTACTACAGTTCCGGTTGCGTTGGTCTTGGTGCCGCCGGTGCCGGACAGGGCGCCGATCAGGCTTTCGGCCGGGCGGGCCGGGTAAGGGTGCGGCTTGGTGATTTTGCGGAGCGCTGCCAGCGCCGGGCCGATTCCGCCGCGCTGCGCGCCGATCGCGCTGTAGTGGGTGCCCACGCCGCGTGCGACCCAGGCGAAGGGATTGCCATCGGCGGACGCGGGATCGGTGTAGGCGGACACGTAGTCCACGACGACGATATCCTTATTGGCCGCCTCGTAGGTCTTGAGCCAGGCGTTGTAGGCGTCCAGAGCCGTGCGGCCCGCGCCGCCCACCGCCCACACGCCGCCCTGCGATGTGTCTTTCTTCCAGAGGTTCGAAAGCAGGATGTACTTCGCGCCGCCCGCGCGCAGGAGCGCGACGTCGCGCTGGGTCCAGGCGATCAGGTCCGCAGCGGTCGCGGCATTGTTCTGGACGTCGTTGCGGCCTACCTCGTACCAGGCGACCCAGTTGGGAACGCCGGACATGCGCGCGTTCAGCGCGGCGATCTGGGCGGCGTAGCTGTCCTGCGTCGCGCCGTAGATAGCTTGGTTGTCGCCGTCGTAAAACGGGGTCGTGGTCTTCGCCATGGTGCGGAAGTCTGCGCGGCGGTCGGCCATGAGTGCCCAGACCAGCGGGCCGGACGAGAGGTTGCCGGCGCGCCAAGGGGTGGCGGTGGCGCCGTAGTTGTTCTGGGCGATCGTGCTGGGGCCGATCAGGCCGATCCGGGGGAAGTCGATCGTGTCGCGGCCCACAGGTGTCGAAGTGGTCGAACCCAGGTCGTCCTCGACGAAGAGGGAATAGGTCAGCGATCCGTCGGGCTGAACGTCAGGGGCAATGCGGTAGCCCCTTAGGATACGCCCGCTGGTGACTTGGTTTTGCGCCTGGCTCGCAAGCTCCACCTTGGTCGCGCCGGTGATCTCGATGCGGCTATCGCGATAGCCTAAGCCGACGCCGGGCTCCCACTCGCGGAGGACAATGGTCGAGAGCTGATAAGGAAGCGCTTGGTTTCGAGCGATGCCGTTGATGACGCCAAATCCGGGCGAACCGCCGTCGATCACTTCGACCTTTCCGGTGGTCAGCCCGTTGATCTTGGCGCGAAAGGGGCGGCCGACGATGCCGCTGGTGACCGAGAGGGTGAGGGCGTTCAGGGCCATCGGAAGTCCTTATGAAAAGGGCCGCCGCACCGAAGTGAAGCGGCCCGAATTCTGCCAGGTGGCAATGGTCAGGCTTGCGCCTTTTCCTCGCGCGCCAGTTCGATCGCAGACTTGATGTCTTCGTTCGTGGCGTTGTCCTCGATCGTTACGCCTTCAGCTTTGGCGATATCGAGCAGCTCGGCCTTGCTCTTGCCCGCAAGTCCCGACGGCCTCTTGCCCCCGCCGACCTGGGCCTCCAGTTCAGCGATGCGGGCGCGGAGAGCAATCACCTCGTCCGCATCCTTTTCGGCCTGATCAGACGGCTTGCCGAAGTCGGGAAGCTTGCCTTTGACTTCGAGGCCGCTGATGTCGAGCGTCTGGCCCGGTTCCACCCAGACGGTTGAGCCATCCTTGAGGTTGATACCGCGAGCACCTGCGGTGTGGTTGGTCACTTCCTTCGTCATGTCGCGGTTCCTCAGAGGTTGTCGCGGTAGCTCATCGTCTTGGGACGATAGAGCTCGAACTGGCCGACGTTCATCACGCCATCTACGCGCCAGGTCATCGACGACGTGGCGAACAGCGGCAGGAACTCGAACATGCCGGGGAGGAAGAACTCCATGTTGTCGGGGCTCTTCTCGTAGGCGATCATGCGCGCAGTGCTGCTGGCACCGGCGGTTTCGAGTTCGCGGCTCGGCGCGATGTTGAGCGGGCGCTTCGAAATGGCCGTGAAGCTGTTGTTCTGCGCGAGGTAGCTCAGCACCGACGTCTGCGTGTTGGTGATGCGAGCGTTGTTGATGAACAGGAACTTCGAGGTCGGAAGCAGCAGCGAGTCGGCAAGGGCAGTTTCCTTGCTGTTCACGTAGACGTCCTGAAGCGCCGCGTTCACGTCGGCCAGCATCTGATCCGGGGTGGCCGTGGCCCAACCGCCGGTCGGGGCATTCGCCGTCGGTACCGCCGCCTGGTTGATCATGCCGGTGAAGTTCTTCTCGGACGAACCACGGATCACGCGATCGTAGACGAACTTGTCGGCGATCATGCGCGCAGCCGACGCCTTGCGCTCTGCCAGGTTGGAGCCGCCCTCGGTGATACCAGGGTTGGCTGCAACCATGCGGGCAAAGCGCTCCACTTCACGCTGCGACAGCTCGTAGCCGACGCCTGCGAGGTGGAAGGGCGTGATGCCCTGCGAGAAGTTGATCGACGCGTTGGGGATGTCGAACGCCTTGCCGCCGAGGTATTCAGCCTTACCGGCGACGTCGCCCGAATAGACCAGCGTGCCGACGTCCCACATGTCGCCGTCGGTGTTGACGGGAACGATGCCGGCATAGTCGAAGCTGGGATACTTCTGGGGAAGCATCCGATGGGTGCGATAAAGGGCCGGCTGAGCGAAACCGACAACCTGCTGGGCGTCAGCGAGATTGACCGCCGCAGGAAGACCCATGGTCCGCGCCGCGTCGCCCAGGTGAATGATGTTCTGTGCGTACATTGAGGTTGCCCCTTACTGCTCGAAGACGCGCAGGCGAGCGATGCCGCCGCTGGCTGCGGTGGTATCGAAGCGTGCCGGAATCGAGGTGTTGCTGGTTGCGACGTTGGTGAAGGCGCCGGCGCTGGTGACGTAGGCCTGATCGCCCTGAGCCACTGCCGCTCCGACAGTGATCAGGATTACCCCCGTCTTCAGGAGACTGGCGGTGGCATACTGCGGGAACACGTCCGGGGTGCCGGTGAGACCGGGGACCACGCCGATATCGGCGATGGTAACACCCATGAACTTGTTGGCAGCCGGGGTCGCAGTGACACCATGGTCACCTGCGCCACGGAAGGCCGCCTTGCCGAACGCGATGCCAGCGGCGTCTTCGATGGTGCGGCTGATGCGGTTCTGAGTTTCACCATTCGCCAGCATGCCAGGGAAGCCCTGCGCATAATCGGTCAGATAGGTGTCTTGCACGGTGATCGCCATGATCAGTCTCCTTACGCGGCGGTGTCAGCGGGCTGGCGCCACGCATCGGAAAGGGCAGCGCGCCGCTTGGCGCGGTCGGCCTGGTATTCGGAGGCAGCGTCACCGAGGACGACCGGCGATCCGATCGGCTGAACAACCTGCTGCGCCGGCTTCGCGTCCTTGGTGAAGGCGACAAATGCGCCCTCGATCGCAGCATCGGCCATGTCCTTGGCGGCGTCGCCGAGCTTGGCGGTCACGGCTTCCTTGCGGATCTCCGCGTCGGTCTTGCCGTCGGTGACGATGTTCGGAGCGATGGCCTTGGCCTTGCCGATCACGTCGGCGCGGGCATCGGCCAGCGCCTGGAGCTTGGCGGGGGTGACCTCCGCGTCTGCGAGCTTGGCATTCAGGGCAGCGATCTCGCCGTCCTTGGCCTGGATGGAGGTGGTGGCGTTGGCGAGGTCGGCGGTCAGGGTGCCGATCTTCGCGTCCTTTGCCGAGAGTGCGGCATCGACTGCAACCTTCACGGCCTCGCCGTTGGTCGCATCGACTTCGGCGTCGCCGATCTTGATCTTCATCGTTTTCTTCTCCGGTGGTGAAGGTCGTTCGTCGCTGATCTTGAGTTCCGGGCCGCCTCTTGCGGCAGGCACGGCAGCGATGTGATTGATGCGGATATCCCGCTGCACAGCGTCGTAGGCTTCACCGCTCGGCGTCACGCCGGGGGTCCAATCGAGCGTGCAGGTGTAACCCATGGAGAGCTGCTTGTGGGTCGTGCGGACGGTCTCAACAGCGGCCGCATCGCGCACAATGACAGGGACGCGCACGAACTCGCCGTCGCGGACGATGTCGCCGTTGACTTCGCCTACGCCGTGCTGCTTCCAATTGGCGGCATCGACCATTTCGGCGGGGTGATTGATGGTGAAGACTGCCGCCGCGAAAGACGCCATGCTATCGCGGCTGAAAACTTCGTCTTCAGGCCGGTAGGCGCGAACGACCGAGCCCTTGAAGTTTTCAGGGGCTCCGGCTTCATCAGGAAGATAGGTCTGGATGCCGACGCGAGCGCCCCGGACTTCGGCAACAAGGCTGCCGTCCGCGCAAATGCGGGCGGTCGTTGCGGCGTCAAGGGTATCGCAGAGTTGCACCATGCCTCGCACGGTATTCGCGCGCGAGGCGTAGCTTTACCGCCATCGCCGGTTTACATAGCTACCAGTTAAACAGGAGGGAAAATGTCATATATTTCCACAAATACGATTCAGGTCGTCGACGTTAAGGAAGTATCCAAGCCCTCTTTCGTCAAGCTTCTCCCACGCAGTGGAGACAGCGGCCTTATCACTGGAGGTGACGACCCATTTCTGATTTGCCTGGATGGGCCGAATATGGGAACGGCTTTCTCTGTAGGGAAACTGCGGTCTGAAACTGCTCTCGCCGTTGGCGACCTTGATTTCGAAGTGGATCTTACCTCAGGCGTGAATCGCTCACAAAAGGAAGTTCGAGTAGGTTGTCTAAGGCTCACGCGGGACGGCGTGTCCATAGGATCTATTGTGAAAACCAGCTACGGTTTCGAAGAGCTTCATTACGTCAGAATCGATGACTCCGCGGCGAGTGAGGACCTGGGCCAAAAGAATGATCTCGATTTCACTCGCTGGAAGATAATATCGACGGCCGGTGGCGAGAGGTTAGAGCTTTGGAGCTATGAAGCTTTCGAATACGCACGCGACTAATCGAAGGTGACCACCGCCTGCGACCGGCACCCGCAGTAGGGCAACCTACCCGGCAAGTCCTGCGGTGCCGTCTCATCGGTGTATTCGTTCCCATCCCGCGCCTGGTGATTGAGGCGCGGGTGGGCCTTCCGGCTGTGCCGCCATATCCAGGTATCGATGCCCGCCTCCCGGCGCCGTTCCTCCGCAAGCGCGCTGGTCAATTTGTTGAGCTGGTCTGAGGCGATCCGGGTCGCCCGCTTCCGGCTCATGCCCACGCTGTTGCGGATGGTGCTGGCCACCTCGCGGGCCGGGGTCCGGTTGCGAAGCCCATCAAACACGGCGTTGCTGATCTTCTGGCGCGTCACGTCGGACACGTCCTTGACCAGGGCAACGTTCCATTCGATCGACGTCTCCAGGCTGGCACGCACGTCACCGGCGCCGATCATCGTCTCCAGGTCCACGCCGGTCGCCGATAGGACCGCGCCGCGCCACTTGCCGCGGAACAATTGCTCTGTACGCAAGGCCCAGTCTCGCACCTCTGGCGTCAGCAGCAGCACAAGCCGGTTGATCTGCTCGGCAGCGCCGTCGATCTCGGCGCGCACGTCAGCCGGGGCGTCCGTGGTGAGTTCTGAGAGGGTCGAGGTGTAGGCAGCAATGATGCGCTCGGCTGCTGCGGCCCATGCCAGCACGACCGGCAGGTATGACGAGCGGTAGAGGTTCGTTGCAAGCGTTCCCGGAGGATCGATATCGCGCAGGACGATGGCCTTGCGCCGGGTACCGGGGCGGACTCGCTTCGCCATCGCCGCTAGATCGAAGCGGGCCACTACTCGGCCTCCGCGGGCTTCCCGTCGTTGGCGGCCCGGCGAGGCGGCGCGCTTCCACTCGCGCCGCCTACGCCTTCGAGATCAGGATCACCTCCTTCGGCCTGTATGGCAGACGGGTCTGTCCCGTCGTCGTCCGGGTTCAACCCGAACCTCTCGTTTTCGGGGATGTCGGCCAAGGCCTGGTCGAGGCCGGGCACATACTCGCGCTCGGACATCAGGTTCTGCACGCCCTTCGCGAATGCCTCGTCCGGAATGGCACCGGTGGCTTGGAGCTTCGTCACCGCGTCCATGGTGGTGTTGAACGTCTCGGCCTCTTCCTTCTCGGAGGGCACGGAGAGCGGGGCGAACTTCCACGTCACCTTCGCCGGATCGGCGCCGGCCGAGCGCAGCAGGAACGGGTCCAGCAATTCGAGGCAGGGGCGCAGCTCAAGCTTCTGCCCGGCGACCACCATCTTGTTCCAGTTGTCGTCGTCGGACTTGCCGGTGGCGTTCATGCCAGCAGGTGACCGCCCGGTCAGGCGGGTGAACGGGATGTCGGACACGGCGGCAACGCGCTGGTCGAAAGCATCCATCATCGCGGGGATGCCGTTCCAGGTTATTTGGTAGTCACTCACCGTCTCGCCCGGATCATCGGAGCCACTCGACGAGCGATAGAGGGTGGCGTTGAGGCTACTTTCCCCGAGGGCGATTACCTCGACACGCTTGGCAAGGGATTCCTGGTCTCGGCTATCGAGGTCCGGAATGCCGAAGCGCAGGAGCTTGGCCTTGCGGACCAGAGCGGCGAACCATGCCTGCGTCTCGTCGGAGCGCTGGACCTCGGTGCAGACGCGCAGCAGGCGGCTATCACCCCAGAACAGTTCTTCGTCGGCGACGGCGGACCCGGCGGGGAGGCGCGCGCCACGGAAGCAGATGACCCGGCTTGGGTGGATGCGGACCTGCGAGCCCCTGTCGCCCTGCATCTCCCACATGGTGGGCTCGCCGTAGCGGGGGGAGGCGAGATCCTTGATCCAGTCCTTGCCGGTGATCTGCCAGCGCGAGACGACGTTGATCGCCACGATACCGCCCTTGCGGATTTGGTCGGGCTTCAGTTCGGTGGAGTGATCGCCTGCGGTGATGATCACCAAGGCGCCGCCTCCGATGCCTCGCAGGTTCTCCGCTTCCTGGACCTTGCCGATCAGGCCGAGACGCTTTTCCTCGGCCTCGATGTCGTCGATGGTCTTGGCTTCAGCCTGCCAGTCCCGCCACTCGCGCACGCGATCCTCGGCGGGGATGCTGATCACCTTCCGCATCATGCCGGACGACATGTAGGCGGCGATCGCAAGCTGGTGGGTGAAGATGCCGGGGAGGGCGGTAACGCCACCTCCCATGCGGCTGAACGGGTTCAGGCGGCCGACTGCCTCGAACGCGCCTCGGAGGTTGTCGGTGATCCAGGCCATGCGGGGGAGGGTATGTTCCTGGCGTAATGGATTTTACCGCCGTTGGAACAAATTGACTTTCGCCTCCTGTCGCGTTATAGAGGGTGCATTGTCCCCGTATAGCTCAGCTGGATAGAGCGCCCTTCTCATAAAGGGGTTGTCGGAGGTTCGAATCCTCCTACGGTTTCGGTGGAAACACCCGAACGGGCCTGCTGTCGTGAGGCGCAGGCCCGTTTGTATATCTACAGCAGGTTGTCCATCGAGTACCCTGCCTTACCCATCATCAGCTCAGTCATGACCCAGACCAGCGCGTCAGCCCGGTCAGGTGAACCCTCGCCAACGTAGCCGGCGGCAGTGAAATTGCACATCTGGTCTTCCAGGTCTGGGAAGCTGCCGACGTGGCTCACCTTGCCCTGCTCATAGAGCGCGGCGATCGGCTCGGCGCGGATCACCTTTCCGCGCGTGGCGGTCACTTCCTTGAACCGGGTCTTGATGCCCGCCGCGCGCAGGACTGCCCCGACCATGGCGCCGCCGAAGTTCCGCTCTGCGACGATGCAGTCCGCTCCCCAGCGCTCGGCCACCTCGGCGACACGGCGGCCCCAACCTTCCGGCGATAGGTTGCAGGTAGCATCCTCCAGCACATAGGCACGGCCATCCACGCCCTTGCCGGAAGCGATGATGCCGATGTCGTCTCCGTTGCCGTCGCCCTTGGTACCCGAGGGGTCGACCGAGACCACGATGCGCTGCATGTCGGGCAGGGCGCCCTTGTCGATGCGGTGCCGATCGATGCCCGGTATTTCGCCGCCCTCGGTCTGCCGATCCTCCAGGCTCCACAGAGCGCCGTTGACGTCGCTGGCCCATTCCCCCGCCTCGAAGCGCAGGCGCTGCGCAGCGCTCATGGAGGCAAGCACGTCGAAGTATTCCGCCGGCAGGTTGTCCGCGTTGTCCGACGGGTTCACCTTCATCTCGGCATAGTCGTCGGGGTTCGGCAGGGCTTCTTTGGTGCCCGGCTTCAGCTTGGCGCGGAACAGCTGATAGGACCAGTGGAGCTTGCTCGGCGGGTTGCAGTCGAAGTAGGCCTTGAGCGCGAGGTGCGTCTTGCCGGTGGCGGCGGCGATCTCCGGGGCCAGCTCACACTTCTGCGCCAGGCGGGACATCGCCATCTCGACCGAGCCCCACGGGATTTGCGAGGACTCGTTGAAGTAGAGCGTCACATACTCGGCGCCTAGGATCTTCTCGACGCGCTCCTTGTCGTCGAGGCCGGCGATCCAGATCTGGGAGCCGTTCGGAAGCTCGATGTAGAAGTCCGTGCGGTCGTACCGGACGCGGAGCGCCGGGAAGCACAGCTTCAGCACCTTCGGCAGGGTGTCGGCCCATACCGAGGTCTTCGCGTGGTTGAAGCGGAAGCGGAAGATCGCGTGCCGGGAGCCTGGCGCATTGAGGGCGCGCTGGATGATCGCCCGGCAGAGAATGAACGTCTTGCCAGAGCGCGAGCCGCCGCGGAGCATGATGTTGCGGGCGGCGCTGGCTAGCAGCTGGTTCGCCACTCGTTGCTTCGGGGTGAGCTTGGCAATCGGCGGGCCGCCGTTGTGACCGACACCGGGGGAGATCGAGGTGATGGCGTTCACCCCTCTCCCCCGACAGCGCTGCGGATGGCGTCTATCACAGCCTCGGAATACTGAGCGGGCGACACACTCCGCCCGTTGCCAGTGTCACCCAGTGCAAGATCGAAGATGGCTCCGTGCGCCGCTATGATCGCTTCCTCCAAAGCAGCCTTGCGGGCTTCGTGGCGATGGCGGGCGAAGGCTTTTGCAAAATCTACGCCACATTCACCAAGCCGGACATCATCCAGATACTCGGGCGTCGAGTAGAGTTCTTTCCGGCTTTCGATCAGCCGTGCCGCCGCCTCGCGATCCTCCTGCGTAACCGTGATCTCGGTCATGGGCATTCTCCGGTTTCGATAAGATATTCGCGGAGCCTCAAGCCGATCGTCGTCAGGCGAAAATGCCAGCAGGCCGACACACGCGCCGTAAGCATGGTATCGACGTCGCCCGAGAACGTGACCGGCGTATCATCTGCGAACTGGCGATCGACGATACTGTGATTGCGCAGCGCATAGAGATGGTCGAGCACTTCGCACGGAAGCCTCGGGCCGGCGTGCCACTCGCCATCCAGCAGCATCACGGCTTGCTTCTGATCGGCGCCAAGCTGCGCCGCTAAAGTCTCCACCCCGCTCATGCGCTCGGCTCCTCGGGAAGGGCGGCCTGCACGATGTTCTCGATCAGGACGAGTTCTCGGCGCCAGTCGTTGCCGGGGATGCGGGCCTGCGTGATGCTATGGCGAATTTCCCCCAACGCCTTCGCCAGTCGCGCCGCCTTCTCACGGGCGTCCCACTTGGCCTGCGTGTCGGGATGGAAGACGATCCGAACTTTCTTCGCGCCTCCATCGGGTAGGGCGGCGAGGGCTTGGCGGGCGATGTCCGCATAGGAATCATAGCTAGGCGGATCATCGCTGTGGGGCTGGAACGTTCCGGCCTTCACGATCTTCTCCAGCGCCTTTCTCATCGCGGCCACGTCGGCGGCAGGGGGAATTTGCACTGCGCCGCCGTTCATGATGGCCTTTGCCTCGTCGATGCAGCGGTCTACCTCGGATCGGAACTCAGCCTTTGCTAGGCACCGTGCTAGGTTTAGCGCTCTGACACCGATGCCCGGAACCGGCTCCCCCGCCCCGCTCGCAGCTTCGGCGGGCTTGGGGTTCATGGCTGCGATGTAGGAGGCGATAGCCAGGATGTTGCGGGACCACTTTTCGGTGACGTGGAAGGCCTTCACATTCTCAAGGCTCCAATACGTTGGAGCGCAGATTTCAAGAACCTTTTGGATCGCCCAATCCGGTGCGACAGGATCGCCGTTCGGCAAAACCACCCTCTCGACTTCCTCCCCGCTCACTTCCTCACGTGCAGGGCGGCGCAGTGCAGCCAAGATGGCCCAGACGTTCTCCATGACGTGCAGGCCGATCTCTTCGGGCGTGTGGTCGAAGATCGCACCCTGATCGGTTGGCACTGCTGCATCGAGCATGGCTATCAGTTCGGCCACGGGTTCGTTGTCACTCATCATCATTCCCCCTTGGTGTGGTGGGTGGATTGGGTCACAGCTCGGCGTCCTCAGCACTCACGGTGAGGTGAATGGCGCCGGTGTGCTGGGTCTTGTCGACAATCAGGCCGAGTACCTTGGCCTTGCCCATGGAGGCGGCGACCATCGCGCCAGCGGCCTGCACGGACTTTGCGAACTCGCGGTCCTCATCGAGTTGGCGGGCGATGTCGGCGGCGGTCAGAACGGCCACGTCAGCGGCCTTCTCCTGCAATGAGGCAATTCGGAGGGCGACCCCCTCATTTTTCTTCAGACGCGCCGCGTTCTTCTCGTTCGGCTTGTATCCGGCGGAGACGTAGGCTTGTGCCAGCGTCTCGC
This sequence comes from Novosphingobium sp. ZW T3_23, assembly GCF_044987305.1. Lineage (NCBI taxonomy): Bacteria > Pseudomonadati > Pseudomonadota > Alphaproteobacteria > Sphingomonadales > Sphingomonadaceae > Novosphingobium > Novosphingobium sp. ZW T3_23. Next base: position 81,485 of record NZ_JBJDRF010000007.1, on the reverse strand, counting down.
CTCGGACCAGCGCCTGGCAGAACCGTTCGTGCTTCTCGTTTTTGAGGGGCGCACTCATCGCGCAGCTTCCTCCTTCAGGTACCGCTTACGGATCTCGGCCATGCGCTTGGCCCCGATGGCCTTGCGCCAGGCGAGCACGGTGGACTTGCCCCAGATCTGTTCCACGCGGCGCCAGCCATGGCGCTTGAACTTCTCCATGAACTCGGGCGGGATCGGCTTCGGTGCCGAGGTGGGCAGGAGCTTAGTCTTCGACATCGGCGGCCTCGTCTTCGTCTACGATTGCGAACCCGTCGGCGGCTGCGAGCTTGAAGTGCTCGAATGCGCTCTCTCGGGCTTCGGGGGTGGCGCGGTTCCATGCTCGGACGATCAGGGTGCAAAGCGTGCTGTCCGTGTCGTCGTCGTGATAGTTCTGGCCTGTCTCGTAACGACGCTGGGTCACATGCTCCCGGAGCGCGTTGACCGGCAGGTGGTCGGTGCTGGCGCGCTTCAGGAGCGGTAGGGCTTCGTCCTGGGGGAGTGAGGCGACCGCGGCGTAGTGGTCCACCGATAGGGTTCGGTCGCGCAGCGCCGGGGGGAACGTCGTCGCTGCCTTGAGCGCGTCCTTCAGGCGCTTCGGGGCGAGGCCCAGGTTCTCGGACAGGAAGTCGAAGCCGGACTGGCTCAGGTATCCGGCTTCCTTGCCTTCAGCCATCCAGTCCGCCAGCTGCCAGTCTACGTCGCGGCGCTGGTCGGCGAGGGTGCGGCCGCGATCGATCCACTCTTCCTGGGTGGTGGCAGGGGCGCCGGCGGGGATGATGGTGGCTACGGCGTTCATGCGGGCGCATCCTTCGAAATGGTGGAGATGCCCTTGCATTGCTTGAGCCCGGCCGGATCGACACCAGCCTTCGCTGCCTCGATGCATAGCTGCGCGTCGGCGGTGTCGGCCAGGCGATCCAGCTTCGTGGTGATCGAACATTGCGAGTTGGCCATCATCAGCAGCAGGACGAACGACACGAAGCCGAGCTGGAGGTTGCGGTTTTCGCTCATGCGGACCTCGTTTCGAAAGGAGCGGTGCGCCGGCGGTCCATGGCGGCCTGCCAGTATCCCTTGGGAAGGACGGTCACGACGCGGTCGCAGTCGAGGACGATCCGCTGGCCAGTGGGGAGTCGGACGTACCGGGCTCCGAAGGCAGCGGCGCGCTCGATCGTCGGCGTGGACAGGGCCGCAACCGCTTCGTCGTAGCTCACCGGGGCGACGCGCTCACGGTAGCGAGATACCGCATGGCTGGAGACGTGGATCATGCCGCCTGCTCCGTCTCATCAATGGTCGGCGGCGGCGGGCGCAGGCGCAGCGAGTAGCCGCCGCCCGCCTCCCGTCGCAGCAGCGAGCGTGTCTCAGCGATCTCCTGCCAGCGCGGCGGCATGGCATCGATCTCGCCCTGGCTTACGTCACCGGCATCGAGTCGGGCCATCAGCTCGTCAAAGCGGGCCTCCTTCTCCCGGCGCACCGCGACTTCCGCCTGGCGCTTGGTGCGCAGGGCGTCGTCGTTGCGCTCCCAGCGGCTCAGGATCTCGTTGCACTCCGAGGTGCTGGGGAAGAACTTGCAGTTGCGCAGGGCTTCCGTGACCAGGAACTCGATCGCTTCCTTGGGGCGCTGGCCGATCGCGATCTCGTAGGCCCGGACGCGAAGCTCGCCGCCGAGCGTGTCCGTCTTCTGGCGCGGCAAGGCATCGAGCATCCGGAGGCACTTGGCGAAGAACTGGCCGTCGGCTTTCACCAGGGCGGGCAGCGGCGCGGCAGCGACAACCTCGGCGGCGGCCAGTTGGCTATCCGTGAGCCGAACCGCGAGCGATCCGCTCGTCGAGGGCGCGGGTGAAACCGTCTCGATGGTCTGGTTCAGAACGGCCGGGAGAACCGCGCCAAGCGTCCGGGCTTCCGTGGGGTCGTGTCGCATTTCGGGGTTCCTTTGGCGGGTAGAGGCCGGTCCAGTTGTGTTCGGTTGCTTCGTCGAGGATGGCGCCGGGGTCGTGGCCCTCGGCCCGCCAGCGTTCGAGCTTGCCGATCATCAGTTCGATGGCGCGGTCGGTCGGTGCCTTGCCGATGCGCTTGCGCATTTCGAGGTACCCGTTCCAGGGATCGGCAGGGATCCAGTCCGGGATGACGAGCTTGGCCTTCGAGGGTTTCTCGATTTCAGGCTCAGCAGCGGGCTCCGCGCGGAGAGGATGCGAAGCATCCGATAGGTTCAAGGATGGTTCTAGGGTGGTTTGGGTCAAATTCTCTGACCGGTGGGGTAAGGGAGATTGACCGGTGGGGTCTGCCCTCTTGACCGGTGAAATACCTTGACCGGTCAAATTCTCTGACTGGTCATCGGCATGGGATTTCACGAGGGGAAGAGAACGGAGAACCCGGACATTGATCGCATATTCGACGGTGTACCCGTTGGCGCAGCGACGCTGCCCATGCTCCCGAAGGAGGCCGTCTTCGATGAGCGCCTTGATGGTCGCGATGACGGTCTGCTTCGACGCACCGATCTCGTCTGCCATGCGCTGCTTCGAGGCCCAGATACCGGAGCCATCATCGCTGGCCTTGTCGGCCATAAGCACCATGACGGCCTTGCGGGCGATGTTGCCGATCTGGCGCTTGTAGACTTCGGAGGTGAGGTGATTGCTCACACGGTCCTCCAGTCGATCGACGGCCACATGGCGCGCGCGAATGCCAGGCGCAGGGTCGAGGCTTCCGTGTTGGTGGCGCTGCCACCCTTCACGTCCTCGCAGACCTTCTGGCCCTTCTCGACGTAGGAGAAGTCGGGGGTGTAGATGGCGCGGCGTCCATTGAGGTGCGTGACCGGCTTGCCCTCAACGGCGAAGGTGAAGACGGGCTCGACTTCCAGGCCGACGATCACCCCGGCGAGCTGAAGCAGATGCAGGTCATTGCACCGGCGCGCTTCCTTGGCGCTGGCGTGGGTGTGGCCGTGCTGGCAGGGCGACTTGCGGGCGCCAAACTTGTTGGGGCGCTTCACGGACGCACCACCCTTCGGCCGGAGCGCTCGGCAGCATCGAACACATAGGGGTGCTGGCGGTACAGGGCGATCAGGAGGCGGCGGCTTCCCGCTTCCATGCCTTCGAAGCCACTCAGCCCGAGATGTGGATTATGGAAACGGCCGCTGTATTCCGTCTCGTTTCGGTGTCGCGGCCCAGGTCGTGTGACCGCAGCCTTGCCCCGGCGCGCTTCGGCGTCGCGCGCGCAAGTGGCGCAGCGAGGGTTGAGGATGCTGCGGAGGTTCGAAAGGTCATGCGAATGACCGCAGGGGAAGACGATCGTCGGGTTCATAGGGCGCTCCAGTCGATGGCCGGCTTGTCGATCCCACGGGCGCGCATGTCGGCGCGCATCTGATCGGCGCGGTCGCGGATGATCTTGCGGGCAGCGGCCCGGCGCTTCTCGGCGCCGTGGCTGGCGAGTTTCGATGCCGCGACCGGGGTAGTGGGCGGAACGGGCGCAGCATGGCGCCGGAAGAGCCGGGACAGCATCAGTCAATGCCCAGCGCGTTCTTGTAGGTGTCGAGGATCATCTCGGCTTCGCGGCGATCGTCGGGCTTCTGCTTCCGGATGCGGACGATCTGGCGCATAGCCTTCACGTCGTATCCGACAGCCTTTGCCTCGTTGTAGACGTCCCGGATGTCGTCCGAGATACCCTTCTTCTCGTCTTCCAGGCGCTCCACGCGCTCAATCAACAGGCGAAGGCGATCGTCGGCGGCGCGGTTCTCTTTGCGCTCGGTGCCGGGGATGGAGATTTGTGCGGTGTCGGGCATGTTGGTTCTCCGTGTGGGGCGGCTCAGGCCGCGCCCTTGATCTGGTCGGCTTCGAGGCAGATGGCCGTAAGGGCGGTCATCAGCGGACGGATGGTATCGGCAAGCTGGCAGGTCTCGCGGTGGTCCCGGTGACCGTCGGCAAGAGCCTCGGCGAACTGGCCCGCGAGGTTCGACAGGCGCCCGATCGTCGCGAGGTCGTTGGCTGGCTCTGCCTTGAGCGGCTTCACGCGCAGGCCATAGAGGGCGAAAACTTCGTCCAGGGCGGTGATGTCGACGGCGAGGCTGTTGAGCGCGGTGTGCAGCTCGGGAACGCTCTCGCCAGTCAGCGCGCGATCGATCGTCTTCGTGCCAATGTCGATGGAATCGGCGAACGTTCCCTTGCCAACAGTGCGAAGGATTCGTGCCCAACCTGCTGAAATCGCTTTGGACACATCCGACTTGTCGTTCGAACGGACGAGACGGACATGATTGCTGCGCTGCGACATAAGGTCACCCATGAACAGTGCGTTGAAAGGAAAGGCCCGTCCGGTCGCGGAGGGGGGTGTGGGGTTCGAACGACCGGACGGGCAGGGTCACGCCTTCACGGGCAGGGGCCTGCGGGGCGTGGGGTGTGATGGCGGGCATGGATCAATCCTCGCCAGTCGGGAGAAGCTGCATGCGCGCAGCGACGGACGGGAACTTATCGATCAGCCATTCCACGTCCTCGGGCTCTTCGGTGATTTCGCCGACGCAGTCCCATTCGCCCCCGAGGGTTTGACGGAGGTCGTTCAGCGCGACTTCGGCGTCCCGGCAATCGGTGTGGTAGTGGCAGGACGAGAAGCTACCCTCGAACTTCCCGGAGAAGTAGAACGCGGGCGATCCGCTCGGGATAGTGCAGCCGCAGCCAGCGCAGTTGTGCTCGGAACGGGTGGACTTGACGTCCCGATGGTTGGCGAAGTCCACCATAGCTCAGGCTCCCACGACTTCTGGATTGGTCTGGACGGACCCGGCGCGGCGGCGTTCCAGTTCAGCGATGAGGTCGGCAGTGGGCACGCTGTGGAGCGGTCCAACGTCTACGATCTCGATCGCGCGCGCTCGCTCAGGGATGCGGCGGATATGTCCGCGCTCTTCGAGGCGAGCGAGAAGGCTGTGGACGCTGCCGACGCTCTTGCTTCCGATGCCAGCCACCATCTCGCGGACGGTCGGGGCTACTCCGCCAGAGCTATCGAGATAGCTGCGAAGGTAAGTGAGCAGGCGGCTCTGCTGTGCGGTGAGGCCGATCATGCGGCTGCTCGCCGAACTGCAGCCTTTTCGAGATCGCGAAGCGTTGAGACTGCGCGGTGATAGGTCGTCATGGTGAGCGACCCGCCAGCCTTGATCTCGTCGAACCGCTTGCCGTTACCGAACAGCTTACGGGACAGCGTGGAGGTGCTCGCTCCGGTGCGATGCGCCAGCGCGTCAACGCGCGCGATCAGCTTCTGAGTGTCATCCATGCAGCATGAATGTCTTTTTATACACGATTGGTCAAGTACAATTAGACATTCACGGTGGCCAGTTTCGGTATGTCAAAATGTACATGTGATAGACCACGACGAAATTCGTAATCGCTTGAAGGCGCGCATGGCCGAACTGGGCTTGCCCCTCACGGGGACGTGGCTCAAGGACCATGGTGTCGGGCAGACAACCGTTCGCAACTTCCTTGCGGGTATGAGCCAGTCTCTGACGGTGGAGACTGTGGCTAAATTGGCCGAGCCGCTCAAAACCACCGAGCGCTGGATAATCTTTGGCGGCGACGCACCTGTTAGTGAGGGGATGCTCCTGGAAATGGCTGAGACAGCCGCAGAGGAGATCCAAGCTGGTATGCGGATCGCGGAGATTCGGAATGCCGTCGCAGCAGGGATTCGTGAGCAGCTAAGGATACATCTAGCTGTCGGCGCAGCTCAGGACAGTTCGGCCGCAGCGAGCGCTCGCGGCAAATCCGCTCAACCTGGCGCTCCCACCAAAGGAGCCGCTCGGGAAGAATTGCGCAACGCATAAAGCACGTAGGGCAGCCAACTTCACATTGCGGTTCAGACAGCACCAGTGCCAACGATTCGCCTCCCGTGTTCACGCTCTGTTCTCATAGCATGGAACAGTGAAACGACTATAGGATTTTTCCTACACGAACCGATTTGGTTCATGATCGCAGCCTGAGGCGTGCGCCATGAGGATCGCTAAATCATGATAATCGCTCAGCTTTTCGTTCACGGCGGCGGAGGTCGGAAGGTTAATTGGGGACCGCACAAGTTCGTTGATCTTCCCTCGCCTGGCGATCTTGTCCAAGCGCCGGGCCTAGATGGAAAAATCCATTACGCGACCGTCAGGCATACCGAGTTCGAAGCGATACCTGGGGGCGCTGCGGGAGAGCCGCAGGCGATCGTCGTGACGGATTGGAAGTCGTCTTATGAACGGTGATGCAGTTTTAGCTCACACCGGCGCTGAGGGGTGAGGCGTTAACTTCATTTGACATACCTTCGCATGCACGAAAGAGGATGACCCGACTTGGAGGGCAATATGAATTCGAATCAACCTGGGCAAACCGCCGAGCAATTCGACACAAACAATGCGATCATGTCTCGCGGTATGCATTTTGTAATGGGGATGGATGTGCCTCGCCAATGGGCGACCGGCGCCCAAGCATTCGTTACTCCCGAAAATACAATCTTGGTGTTCCGAGAGCAAAATATGGCCGTCGGTGAAAATGGGTTAGGCGAAGTCACTTTAAAAAACGTAGCGAGCCTCGTTCTCCCAACGAGCATTGCGAGAGAGTTCCACAGAATATTGGGCGAGCAATTGGCGATGATCGATGGCAATTCCGCCGAGTAAGGGGACTTCGGGGTGGGCCATTCCGGCCGCAGCTATCTCCGCTAGTATTCCGCTAGCACCGGCTTATGTTAGCCAAGCGATGGCAAATCCTCCACAACCCATTCCGGTTTCGGCCCCGGCGACTGCCCAGCTAGACGAGAGGCTGGTGGACGCAAAGCTGGCTGCATCCGAAGCAAGGGCTGAAACGAAATTTGTTCAACTCCTTGGGAAACTGGATCTCGTCGTTGAGCGCCTCGGAGAAATCCGCAAGGATGTGAGCGATTTGGATACAAAGATCGGTGCCGTTGACGACAACACCAAAAGCGCAAAGACGCTAGTGATCACGACTATCATAGGGACAGCCATCGGAGTCGCCGGTCTTGCATACGCCGCTGTAGCCATCTTCCAAGGCGGAATGGGTCTTTCGGCAACCGCTTATCAAAGCGGGATGAGTGCCGCAGAGGCCAAAAAGAAATAGCGAGCATCCCGATCCGTCTCGCATCACACAGCCCCGCTTCGGCGGGGTTTTTTGTGCCTGAACGAAATTGGTAATTCGCGATTCGCTGACATTGAGCGGCTGAACGACATTCTTCCGAGCATGTACAAAAATACATTAGCGCTTGACGTGTAGAAAAAGACACGTCAAAACTACCTCCATCAGCCCAGCAGTGAGCCGCAAGCGCAGACCTGCCGGGATCCCCGATGGAGATCGCTATGCGCATCTTTACCCGTTTCATTGCAGAGGACCGCTTCCACGACGCGCACATTGCGTCGCTTGAAGCAGCCTGCGAAGTTCCCGGCGGCTACACCCGCCCGTTCCTGAACAGCCTTGTTGCAATCGCCCGTGGCCGCATCGAAGCCAACACCGGCGATAGCCACCTCATCAGCATCTATAAGGGCATCGTCCGCGAGGCCGAGATCCTGCTTGAGGGCGTGCCCTGCGAGTTCGACGAGGCCGCGAACGAGCTGGCGCTTTGGCTGGCCGAAGACCCCACCAACATTGAGGTTTCGGCCTACTATGCGGGGAGGAAGGCGGCATGAGCGCCGAACGCAACCACGTGCTCGGCTACATCAACGTGTGGCAGGGAACCAGCGGTCACCAGTGGACCGATAGCCAAGATGGCCTGCCTGCCGTTCTTGATCGTCGCCTTGCTGATCAGGTGGCACGCGATGTCGAAGGCGCATCCTTTGGCATCCGCCGCGTCGGCGTCCTCCACTTTCGCATGAAGGTGGCAGCATGAGCCGCGCCGACACCACCCGCTGCCAGCGCGCGATCGCAAACACGCCGGAAGCCCCGGCCTGCTTGCCGACCTTCAACCTGGACCGCTCGATCAACGCCGCCCGCGCCGACATGGGCGAGGCTCGCTGGGCACAGCTTAACCGGGAGTGGGAGGATAGTCCTTTCGCCTACGGCCTGCTGGCTGGCATGGACGAGGGGTGCGCCTGATGGTCCGGATCATCCTCGCCACGGTCGCAGTCGGCGCCGCCCTGCTGCTTGCCCTCGATGCTGGCAGCCGCATGCTGACCGACAACAACGCTGCCGCGCGCGCCTTCATCCTGTCGGATGCGTTCTGGCCCGCCGTCATCGGCTTCATCGTCGTGCTGCTGGTCGTGATGCTCGGCATCCACTCGGCTTACCGTTTCCACCCCGGCCGCCTGTCGGGTCGCAGTGGCGGGGAGGGCTGAATGTCCACCCGCCACACCCTCCGCAAGCACGGGCTCTACGCCCTGGTTCTCGTCGCTGCCGCTCTGACCGGCAGGCTGCTCGCCACCGCTGAACTCTCGTTCGGCGGATGGGTCGGGCTTTGACCGGCAACCCCACAAGGACACGCACATGAACGCGATTTCCAAGATCGAGCCGTCGCCGTTGGCAAAGCTCCGCGAACCGTTCTCGGCCGACCACATTTCGAAGCTGCCCAAGGAAACGCGGGCGCAGATCGACGCGCGCAAGGCCGACCGGAAGTTGATGGTCTGGAACTGCAAGGACTGCGGCGGCCACCACCACAAGGACGCGGTTCACCTGGATTACGTCGGTCACGCCGCGCTGACGCACCGGCTGCTCGACACCGATCCGGAATGGTTCTGGGAGCCGGTCGCATTCGGCCAGGACGGCCTTCCGGCGCTGGATCGCAATGGCGGCCTTTGGATCCGGCTTACGGTCCTTGGCGTGACCCGCCTTGGCTACGGTGACGCGGACGGAAAGACCGGCGGCAATGCCATCAAGGAGGCCATCGGTGACGCGCTCCGCAATGCGGCGATGCGCTTCGGCGCCGCGCTCGACCTCTGGCACAAGGGCGACCTGCACGGCGACGACGGCGATGATGCGGAGCCTAAGCGGGAACCTGCATCCGATCGCCCGGCCAAGCAGCGCACCACCATGAGCGACGCCAGCTTCGCCAAGATCACGCAGCTTATGGATGCGACCCGCACCCTGCCGTCCGTCGTGCTGGAGCACTTCGGGGTCAGCAGCCTTCGCGACCTGAGCAGGACGCAATTCGACGAGGCCGTGGCCAAGCTCGAAGACGACCTGGCCCGCATGGCCAAGGCCGAAACCAACCGTGCTGGCCAGACCGGCAATGGCTTCAACCTAGACGACGAGATCGGATTCTGATGACCACCGCCGGACACAACAACCCGCCCGCCGAGGAAGCTTTCGGCCTCCACATCGACGAGCTGTTCTCGCTGCTCTCTGACACCCTCGCCGGTGGGCCGGTCGAGACGGACGAGCAGGAAGCCGCGATCGACGCACTGTCGAAGGACTTCCTCAAGGCCAAGCAGGATGCCGACAAGGCCCGCGCCGCCGAGAAGAAGCCGCACGACGATGCCGCGAAGGCAGTCCAGACCAAGTGGAAGCCGATCGTCGATAAGGCCTCGCGTGGCCAGGGCGCCTGCAACGATGCCCTGACGCCCTACCGGGTCGCCAAGCAGCGCGCCAAGGAAGAGGCGGCCCGCAAGGCACGCGAGGAAGCTGAGGAACGCCAGCGCAAGGCCCAGGAAGCGCTCCGCCAGTCCGAGGACCTGGAGCAGCGCTTCGAGGCTGAGCAGGATCTGGAAGCGGCCAAGAAGCTGAACGCCGTTGCCAACAAGATCGATCGCGGCGCCACCGGCCTGCGGACCCTCTGGACGGCCGAGATCACCAACCGGGACGATGCTTTGCGGCATTACCTCCGCCAGCAGCCGGAAGCATTCATCGCGCTCATTCGGGAGCTTGCTGACCGCGACGCGCGCGGCGCGCGCCCGCAGGTGCCGGGCGTAACCTACCACGAACAGAAGAAGGCGGCCTGACCATGGCGAGCGTCAACAAAGTCATCCTGTTGGGCAATATGTGCGCCGACGCGGAAGTTAAGAGCTTCCAGAACGGAGGCCGCATCGCGAACCTGCGCATCGCCACGAACGAGAGCTGGCGGGACAAACAGAGCGGCGAACGCAAGGAGCGCGTCGAGTACCATAGCGTAGTCGTGAGCGGTGACGGCCTGATCGGCGTGATCGAGCAGTACACCCGCAAGGGTTCGAAGCTGTACCTCGAAGGCCAGTTGAGAACCAGAAAATGGACCGACCAATCTGGGAATGACCGCTACTCGACCGAGATCGCTGTCGGCGGGATCGGTGGCAAGGTCGTCCTGCTGGACAGCCAGCGCGGCGAAGATGGTCAGGGCGGCGGTCGCCAGCAGCGCGGCAACGGCCAGCGCGAGGGCAACGACCGTGGCGGTCAGCGCACCGGCGGCGACTGGGGCCGGGAGCATGGCGGGCGCGAAGTCTACAACTCCAACACTGGATGGAACGACGGCGGCTTTGACGACGACCTCGGCTCCGATTCCATTCCGTTCTGAGGTAGCGCGCCATGGCACTCCCACCCCGCAAATTCAAAGAGCCCGCGCCGAAGAAGGAAAAGCGCGAGAGCCGCTGGAAATGCCCGGCGCACCTCACGTTCGTCCGGTCCTTCCACTGCGCGTGGCCCGGTTGCCAGCGCGCGCCGATCGAGGCGGCCCACGTCCGCAACGGTAGCGGGGCTGGCATGTCCCAGAAGCCGGACGACTGGCGCGCCGTTCCGCTTTGCGGTCGCGATCTCGACTTCATCGGCCACCACCAGCAGCAGCACCAGATCGGAGAGCAATCGTTCTGGCGAGCCTACCAGAAGGCTTCAGGCCAGACGGTGGACCAGCTCATCGAAAGCCTGTGCGACGCTTCACCGCGCCGGCAGCAGATCAGGGAGCACCGCAATGGCTAAGCAAGGCGGTCAGACGATCACGCTCGCCAACCCTTCGGTGCGCGCGCTGGCTCACCGGCTGATCGACGCGGCGCCCGCCGGTGCCGTGGTCAACATCAAGGAAGCGGCGCGGACCAGCGACCAGAACGCAAAGCTCTGGGCTATGCTCTCCGACATTGCTCGCGCCAAGCCGCAGGGCCGCGTCCTGACGACTGAAGTCTGGAAGGCGCTTTTCATGAACGCCGCCGGGTTCACCTGCGCCTTCGAGCCGACGCTGGACGGGCAGGGCGTAATCCCTCTCGGTTTCAAGTCGAGCCGTCTCAACAAGGCCGAGTTCAGCGATCTCTTGGAAGCGATCCACTGCTTCGCCGCCGAGCACGGCATCCAATTCACCGATCCCATCGAACGAAAGGCCGCCTGATGACGACCGCAACCCACATCGAAGTCGAAGCCCGCGTCCGCTATTGGGAAGACGCATCGGTCAACGGTACGCCCGAGGACAACGACGCGCCGACGATCCCGCTGCGCAATGGCGACAACTGGTGCCCGCGCATCCGGCTCTCTGATGGCCTGGTCGAGGGCTGGCCCGCAGGTGTCACCGCCGACGTGCATTTCAAGGTCTGCGATGAGGGCCTGTATTGGCTCACTGGCGCATCCGGCGAGCGCCTGATGAAGTGGAGCGGGTACTATGTGCCCAACGACTTCCTGTGCCCGGCTGACGAGGGCTTCGGCGACTACATCATCATGCAGATCGGCGAAGGCGGGAAGATCGCAGACTGGTCGGTCCCTGAAATCGACGCTGATGAGTGGGAGTCTATCGCATGACCACCCCCGACATCACCACCCGCCTCCGGGAAGCCCTCAAGCCATTCGCGGATCTCGCAGACTACATCGATGCCGAGCGCCCAGCCTATGCGAAGCGCGGCATGGAAGTGCAGATCGAGGGCTGGCCTTACACGCTCTCGGTGGCCTGGCTCTACGAAGCTCGTGAAGCGATGACCTCGCCCGCATGGCAGCCCATCGAGACGGCGCCGAAGGATGGCTGGAAAATTCTAGCGACAGACCGCTTTCATCGGGAACGGACTTGGGTCGTTTGGTGGAAAGGTAGCGAATGGGTCTGCGACCATCATAACAGCAGAGTTGTTGGCCTCACCGACTGGATGCCTCTCCCCGCCACCCCCTCGCAGATCGAGGAGGGCAAGGATCATGGCTGAGCAGCTTCCGCCGTATTGGGCTTACGTAAGGTCCTGCGAGCTGTCTGGCGGCGCAGGCATAGAGGAACGCCTCTATGATCATGACTGCGCTTTCACCAAGCAGACCCTCGCCTTCGCCCGCTACATCGCCGCGCACGAGGATGAGCCGGTTGATCCCTGCGTTGAGGCTGGCCGGAGGCTGGTTGCAGAAACCCAGCACAACTTCCCGGACAGTCCTTGGCACATCACTGAAGCAGCCGAGACGATTGCCGGAAACCGTGACTGCACGCTGATCGTGATGGCTGCAATCGAGGGTGTCCGCCGCGGCATCGAAATCGGAAAGGCACAGGCATGAGCGATACCCGCACTGAGCATACGCCGGGGCCGTGGGGCTGGTTCGGTAACGCCAACAGCAATAGCCTCTATCTCGCGACCAAGCACAGCGGTCGCCGCTACGTCATGGGCTTCAAGCGTTGGGGCTTCTCGGGCGGGCAGCCCGAGTTTCAGCCTGCCGGTCGCGGCATGGTCGACGCCAGCGAGCTTCTGCAGTTCGAGGTGGGCGACCGCGATGTCGTGGGCGTCAAGGTCGCGCGTGAAAACACGAGCGTCTATCGCATGGACATTCGCGGGATCGATTGTGCGGATGCGCGCCTGATCGCCGCCGCGCCCGATTTCATTGAGGCTGCTCCCGACGCCGCCGATCTGCTGGAGCAGTACGCCGCATTCATCCTCACGGTGAAGCCGGACGATCTGGAGCTTCACCCTTATCAGCCCGCAGTCGAACAGGCCGCAAGCGCTCTCCGCGCGGCCATCGCCAAAGCCCGAGGAGAGAGCCTGTGACCGAGCATATGCCGGGGAATGACACCCGCCTGTGGTGCCTGCATCACATCGGCCCCGATGATGTCCACGCCGCTCCTGACTTTGCCACCGCGCAGACCTGGGCGAACCAAGCGAACGAGTTCTCTCAGGAGTACGCAGGCATCAGCCGGTTTGTCGTGGCCGTGTGGCCTTGGACGGCTGACGACCATGCTGAGAACCTGCCGCGCTCGATCGCCGAATGGACGGTCCCTGCCGCCTCTCTGCCCGCCGCGAGCGAGGGGGAGCCTGCTGCATGGCTGGTGGTCAGTTCATCGTCATATCCGACGAACTATTACTACACCGCTGGCGACCCGCGTGGGCCATTCCCGGAAGATTGGACGGAAATTCCTCTCTACAAGCACCCCGCCCCCTCCGATCAATCGAAGATGCTGATCAGCGAACTTGCTGATGCGCTGGACGACGCGCGCAACAACGGCTTCGGGGAAGAATTCTTCCGAGTTCATGTGGCTGAACTCATCACCCGCGCCCGCCAGATCGGGGGTGAGGGGTGAGCCAGAACACCAGCACCGCAGTAATGCAGCGCCGGGTCGAGGCGCATGATTCCCTCGACGACTTCCCGACCCCGCCATGGGCGACGCGCGCGCTGTGCGAGTGGCTTAGCGAAAATAGCTTGATCCGACCCGGCATGACCTGCCGTGAACCAGCGGCCAATCGCGGTCACATGGTTGCGCCACTCTGGGAGTGGTTCGATGAGATATATGCCAGTGATGTCCACGATTATGGGGCCGGTTTCCCGATCGAGGATTACCTGTTCGGCCCGCTGCCTGATCGGGTCAACTGGACGATCACAAACCCACCGTTCCGTCTGGCCGAACAGTTCATCGAGCGGGCGCTGGCGTCGAGCGATTGCGTGGCGGTGATCGTCCGCGCCGCGTTCCTGGAAGGGCAGGGCCGGTTCGAGCGCCTGTTCGCCAAGACCCCGCCGAGCCATGTGCTCCAGTTCACCGAAAGGGTCGTGATGCATAAGGGCAAGCTTTCGCCCGACGGATCGACCGCGACGGCCTACGCCTGGCTCGTCTGGGCAGACCGGGCGGCAGACACGAAACTGCGCTGGATCGCGCCCTGCCGGAAAAGGCTGGAGAAGCCGGAGGACTACCTATGACCCCCCATAGCATCGCCCGCTGGCCTGCAAGGAAAGGAGAGGGGCTGTGAACGCGCCCGCACGTCTTCCCGCGATCCTGGAAGAGGGCCGGTCCCCTTCCGATTGGGTCTCAACCCTGGCCGAGCGCGGCCTTGACGTCTCGGAGCGCACGCTCCGGGAGAAGGCCAACCGCCTCGGCGCCTGCCACAAACTGGGCAGGGCCATGATCATCACCCCCGACCAGCTCGACACCATCCTGAGGGACAAGAACGAATGCCGCTCCAGCCTTACCTCCGAGGAACCCAATGGTGGGTCAAAGGCAGGGTTGAATACCTCCAAACGCCAATCACCGACTACTACCGCCGCAGCACTGGAGCATCTTCGGAAGCGGGCGCGCGGGAGTGGTGCCGAAACGAAGAAGCGCTCCGGATCCGTCGTCACCTTCTCGGCGAGGAAAAGCCCAAGCTAACCTTCGCCGATGCCGTGGTGCTGTACGAGGCTGACATGAAGACCGCCGAGTATCTGGAACCGATCACGATCAAGCTGGCCGAGATGTTCATCGACGACATCACGCCGAAGTTCGTCCGCGACCTGGGCGCCGAGATGATGCCCACGGCAGCCGCCGACACGTGGGTGCGCCAGATCATCACGCCGATTCGCGCGGTGATCAACAACGCCCACGACCTCGGCAAATGCCCGCCGATCCGGGTGAAAGGTTTCGACAAGGCCGAACGCGTCGAACAGGACAGGAAGCGTGGGAAGCGCAGCCGCGTGAAGAAGCAGCCGGGTTCGTGGGAATGGCTACTTCGGTTTCGCGAGCATGCGCCCCAACGCCACGCCGCACTCGCGCTGTTCATGTTCTCGACCGGCGCGCGGATCAGTCAGGCGATCGAGATGCACCCCGGCAAGCACCTGCGCCTCCAGCAGGGCAAGGCATGCATCCCGGCTGCCAAGGGCCATGACGATCGCTGGGTGGACATCCCGCCCGAGCTGGTCGCGGAACTGGCGAACCTGCCCGAGCTGTTCCCGCGAGGCTGGGACCGCAAGAAGAAGGAGAACATGCGCGTGTTCGGCTTCGCGGATCGCTCAAGCCCGCGCAAGGGCTGGGACGCGGCATGCGCAGCGGCAGGCATCGATCGCATTCCGTTCCACGCAGCGGGCCGTCACGGGTTCGGGCAGGAGATGAACGTGCGTCAGCCCGTCGATGAGAAGGCGGCCGGGGAGTTCGGCGGATGGTCGGACACGGGCCTGATGCGCCGCGTCTACACCCATGCTGAGGACACGAAGGACAAGATCCACAACGCCTGGCGCGCCGGGCTTGAGCAGGCCGAATCGGAAACGGGCCTGCGACTCGCGAAGGGAGGAAAATAATGCTGTACGGGATTTGTACGGGCGCCCGGAGGGAATCACGGTATGTTCCTGCACGGAACTGCAACTCAAATCTGGGAGATTTCCGATCGATCCATAAAAACCTCAATAATCAGAGGCAGTTATGGTGGGCGCGGCAGGGATTGAACCTGCGACCCCACCCGTGTGAAGGGTGTGCTCTACCACTGAGCTACGCGCCCGCATCTCGCTGCGGAAGCGCGCCTCTAGATGAGTCGGATCGAATTGACAAGCGGCCATCTGGAATTAAATCGCGAGGCATGACCGAAGAGACCAACACCGGCGCGGACGTGCCGCCCGACCACCTTGCCATCAACCCGAAGAGCCCGTTCTTCGATGAGGAAAAGCTGCAGCGCGGCGTCGGCATCCGCTTCAAGGGCACCGTGCGCAACAACGTCGAGGAATATTGCATTTCCGAAGGCTGGGTGCGCGTTCAGGCCGGCAAGACGCTGGATCGCAAGGGCAATCCGCTGACCGTCAAGCTCGCCGGGCCGGTCGAGGCCTGGTATGAGGATCTTGGCGAAGACGCGCCCGTCGCGAAGGCCTGATATCCTGAGCGTCGTTGCCCTGTTCCATGGGCGATGACGCGAGATCTGCATTCAACCACATCGTCACCCTGAACTTGTTTCAGGGTCCATCTATGAACCTCAACCGTAGGTCTGAGCGGCGAGATGGACCCTGAAACAAGTTCAGGGTGACGAAGTTTTTGGCGGATCGCTCAGTATTCTCCGGCGATGATATCGCCGATAGGGTCGCTTCGGCGGCCCTTTTTTCTGGCTTTCGGGGTTTCGGATTTGGCTATGCCGCCATCCTTGCTGTTGTAGATGAAGCCCGAAACCGGCCAGTGCGTATTGCCGAGGTTGTGGATCGGTGCGTACCAGACGCGCACTTCGCTCCAGTCATTGGCGGGCGAGACGTCGAGCACGGTGACGTTCTTTTCGATCCGCCCGCGCTGGCCCTCGATCGGGGACCAGTTGGCATGGCTCACCAGGATCGTGCGCGAATCCACGACTTTGCTGACGGTGGCGACGTGCCCGAGTTGCGATCCCGCATAAGCGTCCATCGCCATGACCGCGCCCACCTTCGGGGCATGCCCGGTGGCGTAGCGCCCCTTGGCCTGGCCCCACCAGGTATGGGCATCGCCGTAGATCTGGATGCCGGAAAGCTGGCGTGCGTAGGGCACGCATTCAAGGTAGTCGGGGCCTCGTGCAGCGGCGGGACGATCGTCGTCCATGCCGGCGAGCGCGTCGTCGATGGCCGAACGGGCGTTGGCGTAATGGGAGGCGGCGGGCGAGATCGTCGCTCCGGCCAGTCCCAGCATGATTGCGATCCGGTAACCTTTCATGCCCCTCAATTCGGCCCTGTTTGCTTGTGAGAATCCTTCGGGGGATGGTTAATCGCGAAGTAGGATTTTGTTCCCGTAACGATCCTGCCGTCGCGCAAAAACTGCGCGAAAAATGCGGACATTCCCATTTGCGCCAAATTCGTTTAGGGGCCGGAATCCTTTATCGAGTTACATCATGTTACCCCAGGTCATCATCATCGGCCGACCGAACGTCGGCAAGTCTACGCTATTCAACCGGCTCGTCGGCAAGAAGCTCGCGCTCGTCGACGATCAGCCGGGGGTCACGCGTGACCGCCGCTTCGGAGACGCCGAACTGCTCGGCCTGAAATTCCAGATCGTCGACACGGCGGGCTGGGAAGACGACGAGGACGAAACGCTGCCCGGCCGCATGCGCAAGCAGACCGAAGCGGCGCTGGAAACCGCCGATGTGGCGCTCTTCGTGGTCGACGCGCGTGCCGGTCTCACCCCGTTGGACGAGGAAATCGGCCAGTGGCTGCGCGCGTCGCAAGTGCCGGTGGTGGTGCTGGCCAACAAGGCCGAGGGCCGCGCCGGAGAGAGCGGCGTGCTCGAAGCCTATTCGCTGGGACTGGGCGAGCCGATCACTTTCTCGGCCGAGCATGGCGTGGGCGTTGCGGATCTGTTCGAATCGCTCTTGCCGCATCTCGAACCGCTTCAGCCCGAAGAGCCGGAGTTCCCGGAGGAAGAGGACGAGGAAGCGCTGCTGCGCCGTCCGCTCAAGCTGGCGATCGTGGGCCGCCCGAACGCGGGCAAGTCTACCCTCATCAACCGCATCCTCGGTGAAGACCGCCTGCTCACGGGGCCGGAAGCGGGCATTACCCGCGATTCGATCACCGTGGATTGGGAATGGACCGACCCCAAGACGCAGGAAGTTCGCCAGGTCAGCCTGATCGACACAGCGGGCATGCGCAAGCGCGCCAACGTGACCGAGAAGCTGGAACGCATGGCGGTGGCCGATGCGCGCCACGCGATCGACTTCGCGGAAGTGGTGGTTCTGCTGCTGGACGCCACGCGCGGGCTGGAACACCAGGATCTCACCATCGCTTCCAAGGTGCTGGAAGAAGGCCGCGCGCTGATCATCGCGATCAACAAGTGGGACGTCGCTGAGGGTGCTTCCGCGCTGTTCAACGGCATTCGCGGCGCGCTGGACGATGGCTTGGCGCAAGTTCGCGGCGTGCCGCTGCTGGCCGTCTCTGCGCGGACCGGCAAGGGCCTCGACGAATTGATCGCCGCCGGGTTCTCGATTCGCGAAGCCTGGAGCAAGCGCGTGCCCACCGCCGCGCTCAACCGCTGGTTCGACGATGCGCTGGCCGCCAATCCGCCGCCGGCACCGGGCGGCAAGCGGATCAAGCTGCGCTACATCACCCAGGCCAAGACCCGCCCGCCGGGCTTCGTCCTGTTCGGCACCCGCCTCGACATGCTGCCCGAAAGCTACCGTCGCTATCTGATCAACGGCATTCGCCGGGAACTCGGGTTCGATGCGGTACCCATCCGGCTCAATTTGCGGATGCCGAAGAACCCCTTCGCGAAGTGACGAAAAGGGCCGCTGGAGATCGTCTCCAGCGGCCCTTTTCAGGTTCAGGACGGATGTGCCGCCGTTTCCGCATCCGATAGCGGCGGTGCGGCGCGTTGTTCCTCGACTTCGATGGCATCGGGCTCAAGCATGCCGTCGCTGTTCTTGATCTCGCGCATCAGCGTCCATACCGCGATGAACAGCGCGGCGATCACCGGGCCGACGATGAAGCCGTTGAGCCCGAAGATCTGCAGCCCCGCCAGCGTTGCGATCAGCACCACGAAGTCCGGCATCCGGGTGTCGCGGCCCACCAGGATCGGGCGCAGGATGTTGTCGATCATGCCGATGATGAACAGGCCGCAGAAGGCAAGCACGGCGCCCTGCCAGACCTGCCCGGTCCCGATCAGGTAGGCCGCCATCGGCACCCAGACGAGGCCGGTGCCGACCGCGGGCAGCAGCGAGAAGAACCCCATCATCACGCCCCAGAGCAGCGAGCCCTGGATGCCGAGCAGCGAGAAGATGATCCCGCCGACCAGCCCTTGCGCCACGGCCACGACCACCGTGCCCTTCATCGTCGCGCGCACGACGATCACGAAATTGTTCACCAGGCGGTCGCGGAGGTGCGGGCGCAGCGGCATGGCGTCGCGGATCAGTCCGCCATAACGCTGGCCGTCCCGCAGCAGGAAAAACGTGAGGTAGAGCATCACGCCCAGCGCCGCGAGAAAGCTCAAGGCGCCCTGGCCGACGGAGAGCAGGCGCGCGACCAGGCCCTGGAGGCCGTTGGCGATGCCGGCGACCAGCTGGCGGCGCAGGCTTTCGAAATCGGCAAGACCGTAGCGATCGATCATCCGCTCCACCGATTCCGGCAGCGAGGCGCGCAATTGTTCGAACATGCGGGGAAGGTCGATTTGCCCGATCCGGACTTTCTCGTAAATGTTCGAGACTTCCTGGACCAGGCTGATGCCCAGCAGGATGGTCGGGATGATGAACAGCGCCAGCAGCAAGAGCAGCATGATGCCTGCGGCCAGGCTCTTGCGGCCGCCCAGGGCGTGGGCCAGCCTGGCGGTCAGCGGTTGGAACAGGATCGCCGCGACCACGCCCCACAGCACCGCGCCGAAATAGGGCAGCAGCAGCCAGACGAAGGCTGCGGTGACGAGAATGACGAGGACGCCGAAGCCATAGTCCTCGATCGTGTAGGGGGGGCGCTCGGGTTGCTCCATGACGCCTCCTTAGCATGATTTCGCAAGGGGCAAGCCAGAGGCCTGGGGTGACTGGATTTTTCATCAGGTATCGGCAAGACAGGGGCATCCTCCATTCGAGCAGGAGCCTTCCGTCTTGCCTCATACCCGTCCGGGCGCCTTTGCCCTTCGCGCCGCCGCTCTCGCGCTGTCTTGCGCCGCCGTTTCGATCTCCCCCGCTTTCGCCGCCGATGCGCCTGCAACCGGCGCCGGTGCGAACAGTGCTGCCTCCGAGCGCGGCTTTACACCCGATGACCTGTTCAAGCTCTCGGGCGTCACCGACCCGCAGATCTCGCCCGACGGCAGCCGCATCGCCTATGTGCGGTCCGCCGCCGATGTGATGACCGACAAGGTCGTGCCGTCGATCTGGCTGGTCGACGCGGCGAGCGGTGCGCAGCGGCCGCTTGTGACCGGGGCAGGGGCGCACTTTTCGCCGCGCTGGTCGCCGGATGGCAAACGCCTGGCTTACGTTTCGAGTGACGGCAACGGGGCACCGCAGCTCTATGTGATGTGGCTCGATGGCAGCGCCAAGGTGAAGGTGACAGGACTTCCCGATAGTCCGGGCAGCCTTGCGTGGTCTCCCGACGGTCGTCAGATCGCCTATACCATGCGCGTCCCGGGAGAGGGGCTCAAGATGGGCTCGCAGCCCTCCGGCCGTCCCGAAGGGGCGCAATGGGCGGAGCCGCTTCAGGTGATCGACCGCGTCAGCTACCGCGCGGACGGGGGCGGCTATGCAAGGCCGGGCTACGATCACATCTTCGTCGTTTCCGCAGACGGGGGCGCGCCGCGTCAGCTACCGCGCGGACGGGGGCGGCTATGCAAGGCCGGGCTACGATCACATCTTCGTCGTTTCCGCAGACGGGGGCGCGCCGCGCCAGCTCACCTTCGGCGATTTCGACGACGGCGGTCCGTTGTCTTGGACGCCGGACGGCCGCCGTATCGTTTTCAGCGCCAACCGCCACGAGAACTGGCAGCATGACATCGATAATTCGGAAGTCTACGCGCTGGATATCGCCAGCGGCGCGGTGACGGCGCTGACGTCGCGCAACGGCCCGGACGCGGGTGCGAAAGTCTCGCCGGACGGCCGTCACATCGCCTACCTCGGCTATGATGACGTCAATCGCTCGTATGAGAATTCCGACCTCTACATCATGAACAGCGACGGATCGGGCTCACGCCTGCTGACGAAGGGCTTCGACCATTCGATCGACGCGCTCGACTGGTCGGGCAATTCCGCGATCATGGTGCAGTATGACGACCACGCGAAGACCTATGTGGCGCGGGTCGGCCTCGATGGCGGGCTGAAGAACGTGGTCGAGGGGCTGAGCCCCGGCGACCATTTCGACCGGCCCTATACCGGCGGCGCCTTCAGCGTCTCGAAGAACGGGCGGGTGGCCTATACCTCAGGCACGGCGCAGCGGCCGGCCGACTTGTGGCTGAGCGGCGGCGGAGCGGGGCGGAAGCTGACCGACCTCAACGGCACCTGGCTAGACGCCAAGGCGCTGGCGCCGGTTCGCAAGCTGGCGGTCACTGCGCCGGACGGCCGCGCGATCGACGCCTGGCTGGTGACCCCGCCGGGCCTTGCGCCGGGGCAGAAGGCGCCGCTGATCCTGGAAATCCACGGCGGACCGAACACGGCCTATGCACCCGGCTTCGCCACCGACTACCAGCTCTATGCGGCGCACGGCTATGCGGTGCTCTATACCAACCCGCGCGGCAGCACGTCCTATGGCGAAGAGTTCGCCAACCTCATCGACCGCGCCTATCCCGGCACCGACTATGACGATCTGATCGCCTCGGTCGACGCCGCGATCGCGGACGGGGTGGCCGATCCGGACAACCTCTTCGTCACCGGCGGCTCGGGCGGCGGCGTGCTGACGGCATGGATCGTCGGCAAGACCGATCGCTTCAAGGCGGCGGTGACGCAGAAGCCGGTGATCAACTGGATCAGCGAGGCCCTGACGATGGACGCCACGCCGTTCACCTCGCGCTACTGGTTCGACAAGAAGCCCTGGGAAGATCCCATGGAATACTGGCGCCGCTCGCCGCTGAGCCTCGTGGGCAACGTCAAGACGCCGACGATGGTGGTGGTCGGTTCGGAAGACTTCCGCACCCCGGTCAGCGAGGCGGAGCAATATTACGCGGCGTTGCAGATTCGCGGTGTGCCGACGGCGCTGGTCAAGGTCCCGGGAGCAAGCCATGGCGGCATTGCGGCGCGGCCGTCCCAGTCCGCAGCCAAGGCGTCAGCTATCTTGGCCTGGTTCGACAAGTACCGCACCGGCCAGTACCAGACCGACAGGGCCGCTCCGGCGGCTAAGTAAGCGATAGTTCGGCGGCGAGCAGGGCGACCAGCTCCGCCGCCGGCATCGTGCGAGACAACGGCGCGCCCTGTCCCGCCCATTGCGCACCGAACAGGGGCTCGCCCTGTGCCTTGGCAGCTGCGTTCAGGGCCTTTCCGGCGTGGTAGGTGCGCGGATAAGCGGGGACGGGCGGCATGTCTTCCCGCTCGCCCAGTTCGGTGAAGCGGTTGGCGAGGCAGCGGGCAGGACGCCCCGAAATCGCCCGCGTCATCACGGTGTGCCGCGCCGCGTCGGATGCGAGCAGGCTGCGATAGCCCGCATCGGCATTGCTTTCCGGACAGGCGACGAAGGCGGTGCCAAGCTGCGCCGCGACGGCGCCCAGGTCGAGCGCGGCCCGGATGCCCGCTCCGTCCATGATCCCGCCCGCCGCGATCACCGGCAGCTTGCCCCAGTCGGCCAGTATGCGGACGAGCGAAAAAGTGCCGAGCCGGTCGTCGCGCGCTTCGGGATCGAACATCCCGCGATGGCCACCCGCTTCCCAGCCTTGCGCCACCAGCACGTCCATGCCGGCGGCAAGGGAAAGCTCAGCCTCTTCCACGCTGGTGACGCTGCCGAGCAGCAGGCATCCCGCCTGTTTGAGCGCGCGGATCGTTGCGTCGTCGGGCAGGCCGAAATGGAAGCTGACAACGGCAGGCTTTGCCTCCAGCACGACGTCCAGCATGGCCGCGTTGCCGAGAAAACTCTCGTAGATCGTTTCCAGGTGGGTCGGCGGTTCCGCGCCGAAGGCAGCGAAACGGGGGGCGAGGGCTTCAAGCCACGCCGCTTCGATCGCCGCGTCCACGATCGGCGCCGGATGAACGAAGAGGTTGAGATTGTAGGAGCGGTCGGTGCGAGCGCGTAGCTCTGCAATCTGCCGTCGCGTCTCATCCGGGCCGATAGCGCCTAGGGCGAGCGAGCCGAGAGCCCCGGCATTGCAGACTTCGGCGGCGAGAGCGGGCGTGGAAGTGCCCGCCATCGGCGCCTGTATCAGAGGAAGGGAGAGACCGAGGCGCGCGAGAAAATCCATGTCTGCCCGCGCGCCGTCCGGGCTTACCCTTCTTCGCCTGCCGGCTTGCTCTGAAGCTGGCAGTAGTTCTGGATGCCCATGCGGGCGATCATGTCGAACTGCTTTTCAAGGAAGTCCACATGCTCTTCCTCGCTTTCGAGGATGCGGGCGAAGATTTCGCGGCTGACGAAATCGCGCACGGTTTCGCAGTGGGCGATAGCTTCCTTGAGCATCGGAATCGCATCGTATTCGAGCGCGAGATCCGCCTTCAGGATTTCCTCGACGCTTTCGCCGACGCGCAGCTTGCCAAGCGCCTGGAAGTTCGGAAGGCCGTCGAGATAGAGAATTCGATCGGCCAGCACGTCGGCGTGCTTCATCTCGTCGATCGATTCGTGACGTTCGTATTCGGCGAGCTTCTTGATGCCCCAGTTGTCTAGCATGCGGTAATGCAGCCAGTACTGGTTGATCGCGGTCAACTCGTTGAAGAGCGCCTTGTTGAGAAAATCGATGACCTGCTGGTCGCCCTTCATGGGGATGCTCCTGAATTTGTTCGGGCGGGTTTATGACCTGTTCAGGAGCACAAGGCAAGCGGGCACGCGAAAACACCCGGCCGAAGCCAGGTGTAACCCGCCTTGTTGCAGGGGTTAGGCTGCCGCGCTCAGGGGCGCGTCGGCGCTTGCCGATTCCTCGGCGATAATATCTTCGGCTTCGTCCAGGCACTGTCCGCACTGCGGTGCATGACCGAGAGCGCCGTAAAGCGCCGTGGCATCGCCGCGACAGCAGCGGGCGACGGTGCGCAGATCGGTCTCACGGATGGCATTGCAGATGCAAACGTACATGGTGCGAATCCTCTTGGGACCATCATATGCAAATGCAAATGGATCGCAATAGCGTTCTTTATTCCGCCATCAAGCGGTTGGGATGAGGCCGTTTTTCAGCCGTTTTCGCAGGCTCAGCGACCGCCAGAGCAGCTCAAGAGGGCCTCTTCGGTAGCGAATCAGCCAGGGCCGGCTCCAGGCCAGCATCGCGATCCATCCGATGAACACGAAAGCCCAGCGATCGAGCGGACCCGGCTGCCCGAACAGATCCGCTCCCCATCCGTAGAACAGCGCACACATGAGCAGGCTGGTGCCGATGTAGTTGCTGAAAGCGACACGCCCGGCCGCGACAAGTCGCATTCCGATCCGTGACTCGGAGAGGCGGGGAGCGGCGGAAACCAGGATCGCGGCGTAGCCCAGCGCGGTCAGCAGGTGCGCGGGCCATAGTCCCTTGCCCAGCAGCATGGTCATGGCGATCGGCGGAAACTGGCGCGGCCAGGCCCAGGCAAGGACGAGCGCGGTCAGTGCCAGTCCCAGCGTGGTGGCGCCGAGTCGCAGCCATTTCATTCCCAGCGGAGGCCATTCGCCGTGGAAGAACCCGCTGCGCAGAAGGACAACGCCCAGCAGCATCAGCGGCAGGATTTCGCTCCAGGCATGGCCGGTCATGGTGAAGAGCCAGAAGGGATCGTGTCGCAGCTTGGACATCGCGATGTCGATGAAACCCGAATGATAGAGCGAAGCCTGCGCCTGCGCATTGGCTTGATAGAGGTCCAGGCGGGCCAGCACTTGCGTCTGCTGGGCAAGGCTGGCGTTGCCTAGCTGCACCGCTTCCTCAGCCCCCGCCAGCGGCAGCGCGGACCAGAGGTCGATGGCGGTCGCGGTGACGATCACGCCCGCCGCCAACCCGAGCAGCACCGCGCAGGGCAGCCGCCTGACGAAAAGAACCGCGATGCCGCAGCATCCGTAGACGAACAGGATGTCTCCCCACCACAGCAGGAGATAATGCAAGGTGCCGAACACCATGAGCCACGCCAGGCGGCGAACCTGGATAACGTCTCCATCGTCGCCGGAACGGTCCATCCGTTCGCATTGAAGGGCTAGCCCGGCGCCGAACAGGATGGCGAACAGGGCGCGCATCTTGCCTTCGAAGAACAGGAAGCCGAAGGCCCATGCGGCTTCGTCGGGAAGGCCTGCAGGCGCCGGGAAGTCAGGCGTGAAGGTGCCCAGGCTGGGGCCGGAAAACCCGGCTATGTTGATCGCGAGTATGCCCAGAACCGCAACGCCGCGTATGAGATCGAGCGAGGCCAGGCGACCGTCAGCCCCCTGCAGTCCTCCCGTTGTCCCTGCGCGTCGAACCGTCCGGGCATTTCCGCCCGTGATCGCTTTCGGCATTCGTTTTCTCCCCTGTTGGGGAGGTTAGAGGATCGAAAGTGCTGCGTCCACGATCAACGGGCACGACCAACCGGCACGACCAACCGAGTCGCGGGCCGGACTACGAGGTGACGATGCATTCCTGCCCGGTCGCCTTCAGCGCGCCGCAAGCCTTGACGGCCTGGGCCTTGCTGGAAAACCCGGCGGCATAGAGCTTGGTGAGCTTCCCGGCGGGCACGAGAACCCGCCTCGACCCGGCCATCTCGGGCCGTTTCGACAGGGAGGCCCAAAGCTTCTCGGCATTTCCGGGCACGCCGAAGGCGCCGAGTTGCAGGCGCCAGATACCGCCTCCGGTCGGGGGCGCGGGGGGTCGGGCGGCGGCTTGCGACGGCGCCTTCTGCTGAGCCGATAACTTCGGAGGTTGCGGAGATCGCTGCGCAGGCCGGGAAGGCGCCGTGCCGGTCTTGGCCGGGAGGGGGAGCGATCGCGCCAGAGTGTAGTCGGCCCCGGCACTGGCCGGACTGTCCGTCACGGTCGCGATGCGGGGCGTTGCGGCCGCCTTCGGGCTGGATCCCAGTTCCGCCCCGGCGATCTGGTTGATGCGGCTGGCGTCGGCGCGGCTGGACAGTTCGGAGGCGAGCGCCACGCTTTTCTGCCGGTCTTCCAGCGAGACATGGGTGTCCATCTGCGCCAGGGCACTGGCCGCCTGCGGCAGGCCGCCCCGCTGTGCCAACGTCACCAGCGCATAGGCGCGCACCCAGTCCTTCGCGACGATGTCTCCATTGAAATGCGCCACGCCCAGAAGGTATTCGGCCCTGGCATCGCCCCTTGCGGCGGAGGCCTCGATGAACGGCATGGCCTTCTGGCGTTCGCCGCGCTGGAACAGCATCAGCCCGTAAGTGTCGGAGGCCTGCACATGTCCTTGCGCCGCAGCTTTCCCGTAGAGCTCCTCCGCCTTGCGAAGGTCGAGGGCAACGCCGCGCCCCATCTTGTAGGCCTGTGCAAGGTTGAACTGCGCGTCCGCGTCGCCCTTGGCGGCAAGCGGCTGCCATTGCTGGACGGCGGCCGGATAGTCGCCGGCCGACCAGGCATCGACCCCCGCCTTGACGTCCGCCACTGCCGGACTTGCGGCCAGGGCTGCGGCGGCGAGAAGCAGCCCCGATCCAATCGAAGCCGGCCGAAGAAGTTTGGAGTTGTTCGGCACTGAGGTGGCCTCGCCTTTCTGGTTCCGGTCCGATCATGGTAAGCGAAGGAGCCTGCCGATCCATCCGCATATCCCCCGAAGATGCACGTTGAAGGGCGAAATTCGCGTTAAGCGTGATGGTAAATGAAAAATGCCCCGATAGGGGCGTTCGGGTCCGGCGGCATGTCAGTTCGATTAACTCTAAATTAGGAACGATCTGCGATCCAGCCTCTTGTGAGCCGCCGATTTTCTCGTGGCGGCTGCTCAGGGGGTTAACGGCTTTGCGCGTACTGGCATTGGCATCGCAGAAAGGTGGTTCGGGCAAGACCACGCTTTCCGGGCACCTCGCCGTGCAGGCGCAGCGTGCCGGTGCCGGCCCGGTCGTCCTCATCGATATCGATCCGCAAGGCTCGCTGGCCGACTGGTGGAACGAGCGTGAGGCGGAATATCCCGCTTTCGCACAGACCTCCGTCGCCCGCCTTGCCAGCGATTTGCAGGTTCTGCGTCAGCAGGGCTTCAAGCTGGCCGTCATCGACACGCCCCCCGCCATCACCATGGCGATACAGAGCGTGATATCCGTTTCCGAACTCGTCGTCGTGCCGACCCGTCCCAGTCCGCACGACCTTCGTGCCGTGGGCGCTACCGTCGATCTCTGCGAGCGTGCCGGCAAGCCGCTGATCTTCGTCGTCAATGCAGCGACGCCCAAGGCCCGGATCACCTCCGAAGCCGCGGTCGCGCTGTCGCAGCACGGCACGGTCGCACCGGTCACGCTGCACCAGCGCACCGACTTCGCCGCTTCCATGATCGACGGGCGTACGGTGATGGAAGTCGATCCCGAGGGCCGATCCGCGCAGGAAATGGGCGCGCTGTGGAACTATGTGTCCGATCGGCTCGAACGCAATTTCCGTCGCACCGTCTTCTCGGCGCCCGGCTTGACAGGTCAGCCCGTCATGCCCGGCGCGGCACGTCCGGTGGGCGGCTTCGGTCGCCGGATCGCGGGGGCATGAGGATGATCGCGAAAAAACCGCTGCGCCAGGCCGGCCTTGCGATCTGCACCGCCATGGGCGCCGTGCTGCTGGTGAGTTGCGCCGGGCAGGCTCCGTTCGCCCGTAGCGGCGCTTCGGCGTCCTCGGTCGACGTGGCGGAAAAGGATATCCTTCGCGCTGAGCAGCGGGTTGCCCGGTCGCCGCGCGATGCTTCGGCCCGCGCCGCATTGGCGCAGGGCTATCTTGCCGCCGGACGCTTCGATTCCGCCGCCGCGACGTTCGAGGATGCCATTTCGCTGGGTGACCAGAACCCGCGCACCGGCTTGAGCGCGGCGCTTGCCTATATCGGCGCTGGCCGCGAGGCCGAAGCCATGGCGGTGCTCCAGCGCTTCCAGAACCGCATCCCGGGCAGCGACTACGGCCTTGCCGTCGCCCTCGCCGGAAGCCCCGCAGTGGGCGTGGATATCCTGACCAACGTCGTGCGCGGCGGCGAGAATACGCCCAAGGCGCGGCAGAACCTTGCCTATGCCTATGCGCTTGACGGTCGCTGGCGCGAAGCGCGACTGATCGCCTCGCAAGACGTGCCCGCCGACCAGCTCGATGCCCGGCTGGGCGATTGGGCGAGGGCGGCTCGGCCAGACCAATCGCGCGCCCGGATTGCCGGGCTCATCGGCGCACCGCTGCGTTCGGACCCCGGACAGCCGGTCATGCTCGCGCTCAATCCTGCCCCCGCCGCGCCGCAAATGGCCAAGGCGGAGACCCGCGCTCCGGCTGCGGAAGCCGAACTGCCGCCGGTGCAGACCGGAGAGAGCTTCTGGGGCGCAAACCAGCCTCAGGACGAGCAGCCGGTACCTCCGCCCGTTTCGGTGCGCCGGGTTGCTGTCCAGCCATTGCCCCAGTCTGTTCCGTCGAAGCCTGTTCCATCCAAGGGGGCTTCGGTGCCGCGGACCCAGGCGCCTTCGAGCAAGAGCATTTCGGGCACGCATCTGGTGCAGCTCGGCTCGTTCCGTACGATCGATGGCGCAAAAAAGGCCTGGGGAATTTTCCAGTCGCGCAATCCCGCCCTCAAGGGGCATGATCTGCGCATCAGCGAGGCTAAAGTGAACGGCCAGACTTACTACCGAGTCGCGGCTGGCGGGTTCGACCAGCGCACGGCGCAATCGGTGTGTTCCGCGCTGAAGCAGAGCGGAAATCCCTGCTTCGCTTACGCGCAGCAGCGCCCCTTGCCCGGAGGTGTCCGGATGAGCCAGACCCGCCGCGCTGAATTGTAGAGTTTCCGCGAGGTCGTTGCCTCGCACTGAGTTCCATGTGAACTAAACGGCTCCTGTTTTCGGATAGGAGCCGTCTTTTTTTGTATTGGGGAAGTTAAAAAAAGGAAAGTCCTGGGGGATGATCCCCCAGACCCTCGGAATGTCG
The DNA here is from genome assembly GCF_044987305.1 of Novosphingobium sp. ZW T3_23. Lineage (NCBI taxonomy): Bacteria > Pseudomonadati > Pseudomonadota > Alphaproteobacteria > Sphingomonadales > Sphingomonadaceae > Novosphingobium > Novosphingobium sp. ZW T3_23. The sequence goes on along the minus strand of NZ_JBJDRF010000007.1, from coordinate 52,896 downwards.
ACCTTGCGCTGCGGCGCAGCCAATATGTCTGCCGACACCGTAATGGGCGCGAGACGCTGGCAGGTTCGCCTAACCTCGACAGTAATGGGGGTGCAGGGGGGCTTTGCTCCCCTGCGTTGTTCCTTCTTACTTAGCCTTCACGGCCACGCCGCCTTTGAACAGCGCCAGCACGCGGCCCTGCACGGGCTGCTTGTCGAACGGCGTGTTTCCGGCGGCTGCCGCCATCTTGTCCGAATCGACGATCCACGGGCGATCGGCATCGACCACTGCGATGTCCGCCTCGGCCCCGACTGCGAGCTTGCCCGCATTGACCCCGAGCAGCCTGGCCGGGTTGGCCGCGATCAGCTCGAAGGCGCGCGAGAGCGAGATCACGCCGTCGCGCACGAGGTTCATGGTCAGCGGCAGCAGGGTTTCGGCGCCCGCCATGCCAGGTGCGGAGTCCGCGAAAGGCAGGCGTTTGTCCTCGGGGCCGCGCGGATCGTGGCCGGAGGCGATGACGTCGATTGTGCCGTCGCCGATGGCGGCGATCACGGCCTTGCGATCGTCTTCCGAGCGTAGCGGCGGCGAGAGGTGAGCGAAAGTGCGGAAACCGGCCAGTGCGAGGTCGGACAGCATGAAGTAGGCCGGCGTGACGCCGGCCGTGACCTTCAGGCCGCGATCCTTGGCGCGGCGCACGAGGTCGAGGCCCTTGGCGGTCGTCACCTTGCGGAAATGGATGGCCGCGCCTGCCAGTTCGGCGAGGGCGATGTCGCGCGAGATGGCGAGAGCTTCGGCTTCGGAGGGCGCGGAAGGCAGGCCGAGGCGGGTGGCCATCTCGCCGGAAGTGGCGACGGCCTTGCCGGTGATCCCGGCGTCCTCCGGATGGGTCAGCACCACCATGCCAAGCATGCCGGTATATTGCAGCAGGCGCAGCATCGTGCCCGAATCGCCGATCCACTGGCGGCCGGTGGTCACGGCCTTGGCGCCGGCGTCACGCATCAGGGCGATTTCGGCGAGCGACTTGCCTTCGAGGTTCTGCGTCGCGGCTGCCAGCGGGTGGACCCAGAGGTCCGGCTTGCCCGATTGCGCCGCGAAACGGACGCGCGCGGGCACGTCCAGCGGAGGGTTCTGGTCTGGCATCAGAGCCGCACGCGTGATGCCGCCGAAGTGGAAGGCGGGCTTGTCGATGGCGAAGACGCCGATGTCGACGAGGCCGGGGGCGATCAGCCTGCCGCCCGCGTCGTGGACTTCGTCGCCCGGCTGAGCGGCGACATCCGCGCCGATGGCGGTGATAAATCCGCCTTCGCTGCGCAAGGCGCCCGGGGTGATGGTGCCGTTCGGGAGGACAAGCTTGCCGCCGGTGACGGTAAGGGGCGTACTATTGCTCATGCCTTGGCTTCCTTGGCCCAGCCCTCGACGCCGCGACCTCTTCGGGTCAGCACGTCCAGGCATGCCATGCGCATGGCGACGCCCATCTCGACCTGGGTGGTGATCTGCGAGCGGCCGACGAGGTCCGCCACGTTGCTGTCGATTTCGATGCCGCGATTCATCGGGCCGGGGTGCATGACCAGGGCATTGCCTTCCGCCTTGGCGAGCCGCTCCAGAGAGAGGCCGTAGAGGTGGCGATATTCGCGGGGGGAGGGGATGAACTGGCCTTCCATGCGTTCGAGCTGGAGGCGCAGCATCATCACCACGTCGGCCCCCTTGAGGGCGGCGTCGAAGTCATGGAACACCTGCACGTTCATGCGCTCGATATCGGCGGGCAGCAGGGCGGGCGGGGCGCAGACGCGCACTTCGGCGCCCAGCGAATTGAGCGCGAGGATGTTCGAGCGGGCAACGCGGCTATGCAGGATGTCGCCGCAGATCGTCACGCGCAGTCCGTTGAAGGCGCGCTTGGCCTGGCGAATGGTCAGTGCGTCGAGCAGGGCCTGGGTCGGGTGCTCATGCTGGCCGTCACCGGCGTTGAGCACCGGGCAGTCCACCAGGTTGGAGATCAGGTGCACCGCGCCCGAGCTGGCGTGGCGGATGACGATGGCATCGGCGCGCATGGCGTTGAGCGTCCATGCCGTGTCGATCAGTGTCTCGCCCTTCTTCACGCTGGAATTGGCGACGGCCATGTTGACGACGTCGGCGCCCAGGCGCTTGCCCGCGATCTCGAAGCTCAGCAAAGTGCGCGTCGAATTCTCGAAGAAGGCGTTGATGATCGTCAGGCCCGAAAGCAGATCGCGCCGCTTCTGCGTGCCGCGATTGAGCTCGACCCATTGCTGGGCCTCGTCGAGAAGGAACATGATCTCGTGCGGGGCCAGGCCGCCGATGCCTACGAGGCTGCGATGCGGGAAGGCCGCGGAGCCTTCCGGATATGTGAATTCTGGAGCTGTCATCGAAGACAAGGCCTTAGGCACCGGGTGGAGTCGGCTCAAGGTGTATTTTGGTTGTTGCCAGCATCTCTCGCGCTTTGCCGTTTACCCGCACTGGCAGCGTCGGGATTAGGCCGTTATGGCTAAGGATCGAAAGGCTGGTGAATTCATGACGTTCGCGCGCAAGATCTGGAAGCTGCTGGTGGGCGTTAAGGACGCTCTGGCGCTGATTTTCCTGCTTTTGTTCTTCGCCCTGCTCTATGCGGCGCTTTCCTCCCGGCCCGGCCCCGGCAAGATCGTCGACGGTGCGCTGCTCCTTGATCTCAACGGCAGCATCGTTGAGGAGAAGAGCAGGATCGATCCGCTCAGCCTGCTGATGAGCGCGGAAGGATCGGCGGGCGAATTCCAGGCGCGCGACGTGGAACGGGCGCTGCGGCTTGCGGCAACCGATTCGCGGATCAAGGTCGTGGTGCTCGACATGTCGCGGTTCCTGGGCGCTGGCATGGTCCACATCGAGGAGATCGGCCGGGCGCTCGACGCGGTGCGCAAGGCGGGCAAGCCGGTGCTGACTTTCGCCAATGCCTATGCCGACGACGGGGTGCAGCTCTCCGCCCATGCCAGCGAAGTCTGGGTCGATCCGATGGGCGGCGCTTTCGTGGCGGGGCCGGGCGGCAATCAGGTCTATTTCAAGGGCCTGCTCGACCGCTTCAAGGTGAATGCCCACGTCTATCGCGCCGGCACCTACAAGAGCTTCGTCGAACCCTATCTGCGCAACGACATGTCACCCGCCGCGCGGGAAGCCTATGAGGACATCTACGGCGCGCTGTGGAGCGGCTACAAGGCGGACATCGCCCGCGCCCGCCCCAAGGCGCGGCTCGACCAGATGACAGGCGATCCGATGGCCTGGGCGAAGACGTCCGGGGGCGACTTCGCCGAAGGCGCGAAGGCGGCGGGCCTGGTGGACCGCATCGGCGACCGTACCGAGTTCCAGAACCGCGTGGCCGAAATCGCCGGCAAGGACGAGAACGGCGACTTGCCCTTCAAGGCCAACGGTCTTGCCGCATGGCTCGCGGCCAATCCCGTGAAGGGAGAGGGCGCGAAGATCGGCGTCGTCACCGTTGCGGGCGAGATCGTCGATGGCGATGCCGGCCCCGGCCAGGCGGGCGGCGATCGCATTGCCGACCTGCTCGACGAAAATATCGACGAAGGCTTCAAGGCGCTGGTGGTACGCGTCGATTCGCCGGGCGGTTCCGCGATGGCGGCCGAGCGCATCCGCCGCGCGATCGAACGCTACAGGGCGCGCAAGATCCCGATCGTGGTTTCCATGGGCAATATGGCGGCCAGCGGCGGCTATTGGGTTTCCACTCCCGCCCAGCAGGTCTTCGCGCAGCCCGAGACGATCACAGGTTCGATCGGCGTCTTCGCGGTCATCCCCAGTTTCGAGAAGACGCTGGCCGACTATGGCGTCACCAGCGACGGCGTGAAGACCACCGCGCTTTCGGGCCAGCCCGACATCCTGGGCGGCTTCACGCCCGAAGTGGAGGGCATGCTCCAGGCTTCCATCGAGAACACCTATCGCAAGTTCGTCGGCCTTTCCGCCGCCGCGCGCAAGATGACGCCGGAGAAGCTGGATTCCATCGCGCAGGGACGGGTCTGGCCGGGCCAGGAGGCGCAGCGAATCGGCCTGGTGGACAGGATCGGCAACCTCGATGCAGCGCTTGCGGAAGCGGCCCGCCTGGGCGGTGTTGGCAACGGCAAGTGGCAGGCGGTCTATCTGAAGGATGACGAGGATTCGCTGTCGATGTTCCTGGGCGGGCTGACTTCGGACAGTTCGCGGCAGTCCGCCGCGACGCTCGATTTCGCGAGCTACGTGGCGCTGCGCCGCCAGCAGCAGTTTGCACGGGTTGCAGATCAGCTAGGGGCCATGTTCGCCACGCGTGGAGCGCAGGCCTACTGTCTGGAATGCCCCGTGGTGCCTGGCCACCCGAAGGCGCCGGACGCGCGGGAACTCTCCATGCTGGAAACGCTGGCGCGCTTCTTCGGCAAAATGTGATCGCGAACCGCGCCAAGCCCTTCCGCGAGCGAAACGGAAAGGGCTTGGCGCGGGTTTTCAGTCGGGAGGAGGAAGCTCGACCGGTCCGGTTTCCGGCCGGTCGAAATCGGGGCCGGTCTCCGGGATTTCCGTCGGTGCCGTCGGTTCGTCCGGATCGCTGGGTAATACCGGGGTTTCAGGCGGGGTATCGCCGGGATTGTCGGCTGGTTGGGTTGCCATGATCGCCTCTCTCATTGACTTCGCGTCTTGAGGATCAACCCGGAAAGAGGCGACAAGTTGCCGGAAGCCAGGGCGGGGGGCCGGGCAGTAGGCAGGATGTCGCCGCTCGCCAGGCGATTTCCACCCCCATGCGACCCCTGCCCACCTGCATCCTCGCGACTCGCGGCGCTTGCCCTTTGCCGCGTGTGCTTATAAGGGCTCGTCCCTTGAGTTTCAGGCTTCGATCTTTGCGGGCGTGGCGGAATGGTAGACGCGCTGGTTTTAGGTACCAGTATCGAAAGATGTGGGGGTTCGAGTCCCTTCGCCCGCACCATTACGCCGCCCTGGGGAGAGTGAGTCGCGAGAATTGGCCCGCAGGCTCGTTGCATGGGGCCCGTTGAATTGCACAGGAAGGCATTTGAAATGCAGATCGTCGAAACCACCAACGAAGGCCTGAAGCGCGCCTACACGGTGACCATTCCCGCCACGACCATCACGGCCCGCGTCGAAGGCGAAATCAAGAAGATCGCTCCGCAGGTGAAGATGCCCGGCTTCCGCGCCGGCAAGGTTCCCGCCAACCTCGTCAAGAAGATGCACGGCGAAGCGATCCACCAGGACGCGCTGAACGCCACCATCCGCGAAGCCATGGACAAGCTGGTCGCCGACCACGCCCTGCGCCCCGCCATGAACCCCGACGTCGCGCTTGGCGAAGGCTACGAGCAGGGCAAGGACGCCGAGCTGACCGTCAGCCTCGAAGTGCTCCCCACGATCGCTGCGCCTTCGCTCGACGGCCTCAAGCTTGAAAAGCTGACCGTGCCCGTGGCCGAGGACGCCGTGACCGAAGCGGTCGAGCGCATCGCTTCGCAGCAGCAGCGTTTCGACGCCAAGGACGGCGCCGCCGCCGATGGCGATCAGGTCATCATCGACTTCACCGGCAAGCTCGACGGCGTCGAATTCGAAGGCGGCAAGGCCGAGAAGGCTCCGTTGGTCATCGGTTCGAACCGCTTCATCCCCGGCTTCGAAGAGCAGCTCGTCGGCATCAAGGCCGGTGACGAGCGCACGATCACCGTGACCTTCCCCGAGGATTACCAGGCCGCGAACCTCGCCGGCAAGGAAACCACCTTCGACATCGTCGCGCACGAAGTGAAGGCTCCCGCCGAATCGAAGATCGACGACGATTTCGCCAAGGAACTGGGTCTTGAAAGCCTCGAGCAGCTCCAGGGCCTGCTCAAGGGCCAGCTGGAGCAGGAAACTGCCGGCCTGACCCGCACCGCCATGAAGCGCCAGCTGCTCGACCAGCTTGCCGCCGGTCATGACTTCGACGTGCCGCCGACCATGGTGGAAGCCGAATTCTCGCAGATCTGGCAGCAGCTGACCCACGAAGCCAGCCACGAGGAAGACCCGGCCGCCGCTCTCGCCGAGATCGAAGCCGAAAAGGACGACTACCGCAAGATCGCCGAGCGCCGCGTGCGTCTTGGCCTGCTCCTGTCGGAAATCGGCCAGTCGAACGGCGTCGAGGTGACTGCCCAGGAAATGCAGATGCTGGTCGCCCAGGCCGCTCAGCAGTACCGTCCGGAAGACCGTCAGCGCTTCTTCGAATACGTCCAGCAGGACCCGATGATGGCCGCCCAGCTGCGCGCGCCGCTCTACGAGGACAAGGTCGTCGATTTCCTGATCGAGAAGGCCGAAGTCACCGAGCGTGAAGTGACCCGCGACGAGCTTCAGGCCGCGATCGAGGCCGATACGGACGGCGAAAAGTCGGTGGAAGCCAAGAAGCCGGCCAAGAAGGCTCCGGCGAAGAAGGCTGCCGCCAAGAAGGAAGACGCGGAAGCTCCGGCTGAAGACGCCGCGGCCGAGGAAAAGCCGAAGAAGGCTCCCGCCAAGAAGGCCGCCGCCAAGAAGGACGAAGCAGCCGAAGGCGCTGACGAGGCGGAAGCCAAGCCCGCCAAGAAGGCACCTGCCAAGAAGGCTGCCGCGAAGAAGGAAGACTGATTTCTTCCATCTGACGGATCGTCACGAAACGGCCCGTTGCATCGCTGCACCGGGCCGTTTTCGTTTGGGCGCCTTATCGCTTTTCAAATTCCTGGAAACGACAATGCAAATCGCGGTTCTCACCTTCGAGGGCTTCAACGAACTCGATTCGTTCGTGGCCTCGGGCATTCTAAATCGTATGAAATCGCGGGGCTGGGCGGCGCACATCACATCTCCCACGCCGCAGGTCACCTCGATGAACGGCGTGACGATCGAGCGGCAAAAGCCCCTGGAATTCGCCGCCGAGGCCGACGCCGTGTTGTTCGGCAGCGGGGTTCTCACGCGCGAGATCGCCGCCGACCGGGCGCTGTTGTCGCGAATCAGCCTCGATCCGCAGCGCCAGTTGATCGGTGCGCAATGTTCGGGAACGCTGTTGCTGGCCAGGCTCGGACTGATCGGGGATCTTCCGGCCTGCACCGATCTCACCACCCGGCCCTGGGTTGTCGAGGCCGGTGTGACCGTGATCGACCGGCCGTTCATCGCCCATGGCCGGGTGGCGACGGCGGGCGGATGCCTTGCCTCGCAGTACCTCGCGTCCTGGGTGATCGCGCACGGTGCCTCGCGCAGGGATGCGGAGGAGGCGCTGCACTACGTGGCGCCGGTGGGTGAGAAGCGCCTCTACGTCGAGCGCGCCATGGCGGTCATCGCGGACTATATTCAGGCGTAGACGGGGGTTCAGCGGTGAGTCGCGAATGTTCGAATTCGGTGCAAGTTGTGCTGTGGCAGCCGGTTGCCCCCCGATAGTTGTGCGTGGTGCATCGATAGAAGGGTTAAAGCCCTTGAACATCGGGCGGGGGCACGCGACATAGGCGGTCCAAACCAGAAGAGGACTCCCATGCTCGACCTGTTTGGCGCCGCGGGCGCCCAAGGAAAGTTCACTACCGACCCCGTGACCGGCGCACTCGTGCCGATGGTCGTCGAGCAGACCAGCCGTGGTGAGCGCAGCTTCGACATCTATTCGCGCCTCCTGCGCGAACGCATCGTCTTCATCACGGGCCAGGTCGAGGACCACATGGCCTCGCTGATCGTGGCGCAGCTCCTGTTCCTCGAGTCGGAAAATCCCTCGAAGGACATCTCGATGTACATCAACTCGCCGGGCGGCGTGGTGACGGCCGGCATGGCGATCCACGACACCATGCAGTACATCAAGCCGCGCGTGTCGACCGTCTGCATCGGCCAGGCCGCCTCGATGGGCAGCTTCCTGCTTGCCGCTGGCGAGCCGGGCATGCGCATCGCCCTGCCGAACGCCCGCATCATGGTTCACCAGCCTTCTGGCGGTGCCCAGGGCATGGCTTCGGATATCGAGATCCAGGCTCGCGAGATCCTGCGGATGCGCAAGCGCCTCAACGATCTCTACGTAAAGTACACCGGCAAGTCGCTCGACGAAATCGAGAAGGCGATGGACCGCGACACCTTCCTCGAAGCCGAGGAAGCTCTCGCGTTCGGCCTCGTCGACAAGGTGTTCGAAACGCGTCCCGATGGCGACAAGCCGGCCGAAGTCTGAGCACGACCGCAAGGCCGGAACCTGTCCCTGATCGAGGCAGGCGCCGGCCTTCAGTCCTCGCTGCAAGGTTGTTGGGGCTTTGCAACGGTTATGGGGATACCCATATCGGTCTCAGGATTGCAAAACCGGCCTTGTCCAAGGTAGACTCGACGAGTCGCCTCGAATGGGCCTAAAGACGGAAAATGACGAAATTGAGCGGATCTGACGCGAAAAGCACCCTCTACTGCAGCTTCTGCGGCAAGTCGCAGCACGAAGTGCGCAAGCTGATCGCGGGACCCACGGTCTTCATCTGCGACGAATGCGTCGAGCTTTGCAACGACATCATTCGCGAAGAGACCAAGGCCGGGATCGCGGGCAAGAAGGACGGCGGCGTGCCGTCTCCCCGCGAAATCTGCGAGACGCTGAACGACTACGTGATCGGGCAGGAACGCGCCAAGCGCGTTCTATCAGTGGCGGTGCATAACCACTACAAGCGGCTGAAGCACAGCGGCAAGCAGGGCGACGTGGAGCTTTCCAAGTCGAACATCCTGCTCGTCGGTCCCACGGGTTCGGGCAAGACGCTGCTCGCGCAGACGCTCGCCAAGACCTTCGACGTGCCGTTCACCATGGCCGACGCCACCACCCTGACCGAAGCCGGTTATGTGGGCGAGGACGTGGAGAACATCATCCTCAAGCTGCTCCAGGCTTCCGACTACAATGTCGAGAAGGCGCAGCACGGCATCGTCTACATCGACGAGATCGACAAGATCAGCCGCAAGGCCGAGAACCCGTCGATCACGCGCGACGTTTCGGGCGAAGGCGTGCAGCAGGCTCTGCTGAAGCTGATGGAAGGCACCACCGCCTCGGTCCCGCCCCAGGGCGGCCGCAAGCACCCGCAGCAGGAATTCCTGCAGGTGGACACGACCAACATCCTGTTCATCTGCGGCGGCGCCTTTGCGGGTCTTGAGAAGATCATCGCCGACCGTCTCCAGAAGCGCTCGATCGGCTTTGGCGCGCATGTCGCCGATCCGGACAAGCGCCGCGTGGGCGAGCTCCTCCAGAAGGCGGAGCCGGAAGATCTGCTCAAGTTTGGCCTGATCCCGGAATTCGTCGGCCGTCTGCCGGTAATCGCGACCCTCAACGACCTCGACATCGAGGCGCTGGTCAAGATCCTGCGCGAGCCCAAGAACGCGCTGATCAAGCAGTATGCCAAGCTGTTCGATCTGGAAGACGTGGAACTGACCTTCACGGACGATGCCCTCGAAGCGATCGCCCAGAAGGCCATCGACCGCAAGACCGGCGCGCGCGGCCTGCGTTCGATCGTGGAGGGGCTGCTGCTCGACACCATGTTCGACCTGCCGACCGAAGGCGATATCGCCGAAGTCGTCGTCGACAAGGACGTGGTCGAGGGCCGCAAGGAACCCGTCCGCGTTCTCAAGGGTGACAAGGCGGAAGCTGCCGCCTGACGGCTGCCCGTTCTGGGAACAGGAAACAGGCCCGCCCGGTCATCCGGGCGGGCCTTTCCTTTGCCTGAGCTCAGTTGTCGCCGATAGGGCGGGGCGGTCCCATGATTCCACTCTTGCGCGGACCCATGCGGCCGCCAGCGCCCTGTGGAACCGCATCGCCTTTTTTGATCGTGCGGATGGTTTCGCCATCGCGGGTAATCGCGGTCGATTGGGCCTGCGTGGCCTTCAACAGCCAGCCTCCGTCGCCCTGAACCCAGGTGTCGTGCGATAGCGACCTCGTGCCGAAAACGTGCACCTTGCCGTCGCGGCCCTCGCGGGTATCACTTGCGACTTGCTCCTGCACCACCTCTGCGGTGTTGCCGTCGACCGTGACCGATTGGAGCGTCGTTTCCGACTTGCGATCCGGATCGACCGGAATTTTCGCCAGCCCCGCAATCAGCTCGTCAGCGCTCATCACGTTGTTGCCGAGATCGGTGCGAACGAAATCCGGAGCGAGCAAGGGTTTGATCCGAGCGCCTTCGCGACTGTCCATCGCATCGCGCAATTCCTCGTAACGGGCTTCGATTTCGCTCCTGGTGTCGGCCCAGGCGATTCCCGGAGCGACCAGGCAGGCCAAGGCCGCGCCCATGAGCGTCAGGCCGCGGCGTTTCGAGGCTATTTCAACTTTTCGGTTCATCCTGGCCGCGTCCCATGTTGTGTCGCGAATGAAGGCTCGTCACCCTTGAGCCTAGCGGGCGATCACGATGCCGCAATCACGATATTGTACGCTTTTGTCGCGCCTCTGCTTGGCAGCATGCGGGGCGATCCCCAAACTGCGCCGGGATGGCTGGGCGAGGAAAAAGAACATGACGGAGCGCGTTGCCGTATCGCGGATCATTCACACGATCCATGCAACGACGGATATACATCGCTGCCGTGCGCTCTATCAGGATGCCCTTGGCGGCCTGGTATTCGCGGAGAATTATTTTCCCGCCGAAGATCGCGACGCTGCACTGCTCTATGTCACCGATCACATGGTGGAGCCGATGGCGCCCCGTCATCCCGAAGACCTGACCAAGCCTTTCGCCCGTCAGGCGGCGCGGATCGGTCAGGCCTTCCATTCGTTCGAAATCAAGGTGGCCGACGGGAAGGCGGCAAGCGAAGCGTTTCGGGCGGCGGGATGTACTGTCGCCAGCGACTATGGGGTGTTCTTCTTCGTCCGCCCCGAATCCACCGGCGGCGTACTGCTCGAAGTCTGCGAATTGAGCATGCCGAACGACCCATGGGACCGGGGTAACTGGAACCCTCGCGGCGGAGCCGGGCACGCGGGACGCGTTACTGGGCTGAATCATATCGCCTGTGTCACCGCCGACATGGCTTCTGTCCTTCGTTTCTTCACCGAAGTGGTGGATGGCGAAATTCTGGCGGACGAGCGCATCCTCGCCCCCCAATCTGCGCGCCGCGTTCTGCTGCGGGTTGGGGACACGCAGGTTGCCTTCCTGGAGCCGGAGGATTCGGGCGAGGGGCCATTCGGCGCTTTCCTCGCGAAAGAGCAGAACGGGATCTACGCGCTCGTCTGGGACGTGGACGATACCGATCGAGCGCGTGCCTATTTCACAGAGAAGCTGGGCCTGCGTCTGACGAGCCCGCACTGCGCGATGTCGGGCCTGGCGATCGAGCCGGACGACTTTCGCGGCGCCCGGCATGAGTTCGTTTCGGCTTAGACCACGTGCTCGCTTTCGAGCGCACAGGCAGATTCGGAGTCGGTTTCTATCTGCACCGTTGGATGGCCGATGCCGAAGCGATGCTCGAGCTCGTGAGCCAGCTTGTGCAGGAAGGCGTCGCCGCGTTCCGTCCCGGGCATGACGATGTGCGCGGTGAGCGCGGTTTCGGTCGTGCTCATGGGCCAGACGTGGAGATCGTGCACGCGGGTGACGCCGGGCAGCCCTTCCAGAAAGTGCCGGACGGCGGCGATGTCGATGCTCTCGGGGACAGCCATCATCCCCATCCGCAGCGATTCGCGTAGCAGTCCCCAGCTGGACCAGGCGATCACGGCCGTGATGACGAGCGAAGCGATGGGATCGACCACTTGCCATCCGGTGAACAGGATGACGATCCCGGCAATGACCACGCCGGCGGAAACCGCAGCATCGGCAAGCAGGTGGACGAAAGCGGCGCGCAAGTTGAGGTCGGACTTGCTGCCTTTTGCGAATAGCAGAGCGGAGAGGGCGTTAACGGCGATGCCGACGGCGGCGACAAGGATCATGGTCGTGCCGGTGATGGGTGCGGGCTCGGCAAAGCGACGGATCGTCTCCACCAGGATGGCGCCGATCGCGACCCAGAGCAGAGCAGCGTTGGCGATGGCCGCGAGGATCGACGAACTCTTCAACCCATAAGTGAACCGACCGGAGGGCGGGCGCGCCGCCAATATGCTGGCGCCCCAGGCGAGCAGTAGCGACAGCACGTCGGAAAGGTTGTGGCCGGCGTCGGCCAGCAGGGCCATCGAACCGCTGAACAGGCCCGCCGCCGCTTCCACCGCCACGAAGGCGACGTTCAAGCCTACCGCAATTGCGAAGGCCTTGCCCATGTTGCCCGAGGGTAGCGGACCGTGGTGGTGTCCATGGCCATGCCCGTGGGAATGCCCATGGGAATGGGCGTGAAGAGGGCCGCCACCGTCGTGGCCGTGATCATGATCGTGTGCAACGTGCATGACATTTTCATCGCATGCGCCGGACCTTAGCAGCAAGCTATGACGTATCATCTCATGGCGCGCGCTTTTTCCCACTGATACACGGTAGTCGCGGTCCGTGACATTTATGCCTCAGTCAAAATTGTCATATTGGCGCATAAACCGCAGAAATCCTGAGATAAATGATCTAAATCCGATCGAGCCGGCTTGTTGAGTTAGAAAATTGCGCCGCGAAGATCGGAAATGAATCCCTAGCGTCAGAAGATTGTCATATTGCGCTGCTCTTAGCAGCCGCAGCAAATCTGCGGCGGGGCAACCTAATCCGCAATGGCACCACCACTCTGAAGGTTTCCAGGGGGCTAAGATGAAGTTTCAATCCGTTCTCACCACCGCGACCAGCACGCTCGCCGTAGGCGCCGCGTTCCTCGCCGTTCCCGCATTCGCGCAGTCGACCGGCGCGGTCGACTTCGAAGAAGGCACGATCGTCGTCACCGGCCAGACCCAGAGCGGCGTCGCCGGCGTCAAGCTGCCGAACACCTCGAAGGCCAAGCAGGTCCTGACGCAGGAGATCATTCAGACCCAGGTTCCGGGTCAGACGATCAACGACACCATCAACCTGATGCCGGGTGTCAGCTTCCAGAACAACGACGCCTTCGGTTCGGCTGGCGGTACGCTGACCATCCGCGGTTTCGACGACTCGCGTATCTCGCAGACCGTCGACGGTATCCCGCTGAACGACACGGGCGGCTACGCGCTCTATTCGAACCAGCAGATCGATCCGGAAATCATCGAGCAGGTCAACGTCAACCTCGGCACCACCGACGTCGACTCGCCGACCGCCGCGGCTTCGGGTTCGACCGTCAACATCCGTACCCGCAACCCCCGCGACGAATTCGGCGTGCGCTTCCTGGGTTCGGCCGGTGACTTCGGCTTCTTCCGCATGTTCGGCGAAATCGACACCGGTGTGTTGAATTCGAGCGGCACCAAGGCGTTCTTCTCGGCTTCGAAGGCGGTCAACAACACCGTTTACGGCGGCATTGGCGAGATCGACAAGACCCAGTTCAACGCCAAGATCTACCAGCCGCTGGGCGACAACGGCGACTTCATCTCGGTCGCCGGCCACTGGAACCGCAACCGCAACAACTTCTTCGGTTCGACCCCGCTGCGCGTCGACCCGACCCGAGTTGTGGGGCCGGACTCGAGCAACCGCTTCCCGCTGACCAAGGACGAGCGCTTCTACAAGATCGCCGACTGCCAGATTCCGGCTGGTGTGACGGGTGTAGCGGATTCTGCCAGCAGCTGCGGTTCGCTTTACGACTATCGTTTCAATCCCTCGGACACGGGTAACATCCGTATCAACTCGCGTTTCACGCTCAGCGACAAGCTGACGCTGAACGTCGATCCGAGCATTCAGTACACCAAGGCTAACGGTGGTGGCACGGTGGTTGCCCGCGAAGGCGGCTATACCAACGCGGCAACGGGCATCACCACGCCGATTTCCGGTTATATCGGCGGCGCGCCTTACTTCAACGGCGTCGACCTCAACGGCGACGGCGACACGCGCGATCAGGTCCGCATCCTGGCGCCGAGCAACACGGAAACCTGGCGTATCGGCGTCATTGCGTCGCTGCGCTATGACATCAACGACTACAACCGCGTCCGCGTCGCCTATTCGTATGACCGCGGCCGTCACCGCCAGACCGGCGAAACCAGCCTGCTGAAGTCGAACGGTTTCGGTTCGGACGTATTCTCGGACAACGCCTTGGCCGATGCGGATGGCAACATCCTGCAGAAGCGCGATCGCCTGTCCTACGCGATCCTGCATCAGGTCTCGGGTGAATACTCGGGCGACTACATGAACGACCGCATTCACCTGAACCTTGGTGTCCGTGCGCCGTTCTTCAAGCGCAACCTGACCAACAACTGCCTTGCTACCAGCGCAGGTGGCTTTGTGGACTGCTTCACCACCAACACCGTCGACCAGGCCGTGTACGCTGGTGCGAACCCCACCTACAAGCTGCCGCAGCAGCGCACTCTGAACTACAACCGGGTTCTTCCGACCGCCGGTGTGGTTTTCGATGCGACTGACAACGCAAGCGTGTTCTTCAACTACTCGAAGGGCGTGCAGGTCCCCGGCACCGACAACCTTTACCAGTCGTTCTGGTATGCACGTGATGAGGATGCGGCCAACCCGAAGCCGGAATCCACCGACAACTTTGACCTCGGCGTCCGTTACAGCTCGGGCATCATCCAGGCCTCGGTCTCCGGCTGGTATACCCGTTACACCAACCGTCTGGCTTCGGCTTACGACCGTGATCTCGACGTCACGATCTATCGTAACCTCGGCCGCGTGGACAAGTACGGCATCGACGGCAGTGTCGCCGTGCAGCCGATCCCCGAGTTCTCGCTCTACGTCTTCGGCTCGTACCTGAAGTCGAAGATCAAGGAGAATGTCGAAACCGGTGTGAACGCTGCTGGCGATCCGATCTTCGCCGCCACCAAAGGCAAGCGCGAAGCCGGTGCGCCGGTCTACACGCTGGGCACTCGCGCCCAGGGTAACCTGGGTCCGGTCGAACTGGGCGTACAGGTCAAGCGGACCGGTCCGCGCTACGTGAACGACCAGAACCTGCCGATCGTGATCAGCGGTGCGCAGGTCTATGGTAAGAAGACCCCGGCCTACACCCTCGTCGACCTCGACGCGAAGGTGAAGCTGGACTTCATCGGCCTGGGCGATCGTACCTTCCTGCAGCTCAACGTCGTCAACCTGTTCGACAAGCTCTATGTCGGCGGCTTCGACGGTGCAGGCACCTCGCAGACCAACGTGCCCAACGCATTCATCGGCACCCCGCGCACGTTCATCGGTTCGGTCAGCTTCGGCTTCTAAGACCGCTTCCGATCACGGAAACAGAGAAGGGAGGAAGCGCAGGCTTCCTCCCTTTTTCTTTGCCCGCTCTCCTCGTGAGGCCTAGCTTGACGCCCGCATGGACCAGGGAGTGGATCGCATGGAGCCGACCGAACAGACGCCGTCGCAGCGCATCGATGCGCGCATAGTCGAACTGGGCGACTGGCGGGGAGAGATGCTGGCAAGGCTGCGCCGGGCAATCCTGGCGGCGGATCCCGAGGTGATAGAGGAGTGGAAGTGGCGCGGGGTGCCGGTCTGGTATCGCGGCGGCATGATCTGCACCGGGGAGACCTACAAGTCAGCGGTGAAGGCGACTTTCGTCAAGGGAGCGGCGCTCGACGATCCCGCCGGGCTGTTCAATGCCAGCCTTGATGGCAACCAGCGCCGGGCCATCGATTTCCACGAGGGCGACACGGTTGACGAGGCAGCGTTCACCGCGCTGGTGCGCGCGGCGATCGCGCACAATCTCGCGAAAAAGCCTGCGCGCCGCTGAGCGCGGGGCGCCTCATTCGTAGACGCAGGAATCCAGCCCTTGCGTCTTCACCGTGCCGATGCGGGCGGCGATGGTGTTGCCGTAGCGGCGGGTGAAGCCGGATGGGCTCTTGACGCTACGGGTCTTGGGGCTGGGCAGGGCAGCGGCCATGCGGCCGGCCTCAGTCTTGGTCAGGTTGGAAGCCGACTTGCCCCAATAACGCTGTGCACCGGCTTCGACCCCATAAGTGCCGATGCCCGTCTCCGCGACGTTCAGGTAGACTTCCATGATCCGCCGCTTGTCCCAGAGGTTCTCGATCAGGAACGTGAACCAGACTTCCAGGCCCTTGCGCAGGTAGCGCGTCCAGCCGTCACCCTGCCAGAGGAAGACGTTCTTGGCGGTCTGCTGGCTGATCGTCGATCCGCCGCGCAGGCGTCCGCCGGCGGCATTGCGCTCGAACGCCTTTTCGATGGCGTCGGTGTCGAACCCCTTGTGGGTGCAGAACTTCCCGTCCTCGGCGGCAATCGCGGCGGCGGCCATGTTGCGGTCGATCCGGCTCAGCGGCTGCCAGTCCTTGGTAATGCCATTGCCGTCCACCAGCATCGTCACCGTCACCGGCGGGGGTACGAAGCGATAGAGCACGGTCAGCCCCACGCTGATGGCGACGAACCAGAAGACGGTCTTGGCAAGAATGCGCAGCAAAGGAGTTGAGCCCCGTTGACGGTGACGGAAATGCGAAAGTGCGGCCGTCCGGAACCCTGACTAGCGATAACGGCAGCAGCGGAAAAGATGCCTGCGCATCGGGTTTCCACGGCGCGTTGCGAAATCAGTCGCGGGTATCGAAATCGGAGCGGGCGGCGGCAACGTTTTCGAGATTGGCTTCAGCCCAGTGCCAGACGCTGCAAAAGGCCTCTCCCAGGCTATGTCCAAGCGGGGTGAGCCGGTAATCGACATGGGGCGGGATGACCGGATGGACGGTGCGGTGGACGAAGCCGTCGCGTTCCATCTGGCGCAAGGTCTGGGTGAGCATCTTCTGACTGATCCCCGGTACCGCGCGGGCGAGGGCGCTGAAACGGGTTTCGCCGTTTTCCTCCAGAGCCTCCAGCACCAGCAGCGTCCACTTGTCGGCCACGCGGCCGATCAATTCGTTGACGAGCGCGTCGACGCCGGGCACGTTCGAGTAACGGGTAATGGCTGGATTTTCCATTTCTCACTCATGGGTAACTACAGCACTTTCGGGTGCCTACTTTCCAAAAGAGAGTATAGGTTTACATCCCGTCTCGCAATCTCTTGTCACAGGAGCGAGTTCCATGAAGACCAGCGGCAACACCATTCTTCTTACCGGCGGCGGTACCGGCATCGGCCGCGAACTGGCGCGGCGCTGGCATGACGCCGGCAATGTCGTGATCGTCACCGGACGAAGGCTTGGCAGCCTGGAGGAAACCGCGCGAGACCGGCAGAATATCCATGCCTTCGCGGTGGATGTTGCCGATCCAACCGCGATCGCGGCCTTCGCCAGGGACATTCTCTCGCGTTTCCCGGCCCTCAACGTGCTGGTGAACAACGCCGGGATCATGCCGCTGGAGGACGTTTCCGTTTCGCGCGATCTCTCGTCGGCAGAGGCCTGCGTGACCACCAACCTGCTCGGCCCGATCCGCATGACCGACGCCCTGATAGAGCATTTGCGTGGACAGGGCGATGCAGCGATCGTCAACGTCAGTTCCGGCCTGGCCTTCGTGCCGCTGGTGGGCGCGGCGGTCTATTCGGCAACCAAGGCGGCCATCCATTCCTGGACGGACTCACTGCGCTTCGCTCTGAAAGACGTGGTCGAAGTGATCGAACTGGCGCCCCCCGCGGTTCAGACCGAACTGACGCCCGGCCAGTCCACGCGGGGGGGCTACATGCCGCTCGATGCCTTTATCGATGAAGTGATGGGCCTGTTCGTCCGGCAGCCAACGCCGGAGCTGATCGGCGTTGAACGCCTTGCGTTTCTGCGCAATGCCGAAGCGGAAGGGCGCTATGAGCAGACGTTCACGACGCTGAATGGTTCTGCTCACTGATCCTTTTTCGACCCGCCCACGCTGGCCAGGAACAATCGCGAATGCTATGGCTTGCCATGTTGCAATGCAGCATTCGTGAGCAAGCCCATGCCCAGCCTAATGCCCAGCAAACACAAGCCTCATAATCTCGATCTGGCGCTCCAGGGCGGAGGCGCGCACGGCGCCTTCACCTGGGGCGTGCTTGATGGATTGCTTCAGGAGCCCCGCCTTGCGGTGGGTGCGGTCAGCGGAGCAAGTGCGGGGGCCATGAACGCGGCCGTGCTGGTTTCAGGCCTCGTCAGCGACGGTCCTGAAGGCGCGCGGGAACGTCTGCGCTCGTTCTGGAAGGAACTGAACCGCTCGGGGCGCGAAGCAGGGCCGCTGATCCCGATGATCGAGGCTTTTCCGGAAACCTCCCGTGCAATGTCCTCGTGGTGGACCACCATGTTCGGAGACCTCGGCACGGCGCACGGTTCGCCGGAGATGGGGCGGGAATCGCAGGAGATCCTGCGCAAGGTCATCGAGGAACACGTGGACTTCGCGGCCATCGCCAGCGACGAGGCGCCGCCGCTGTTCATTTCCGCGACCAATGCTCAAAGCGGCACCGCCCGCATCTTCCACAAGCGCGACCTGACGACCGATGCGCTGCTCGCCTCGGCCTGCCTGCCGCTCTATTTTCCGCCGGTGACCATCGACGGCAAGGACTATTGGGACGGCGGTTACAGCGCCAACCCGCCCCTCGTGCCGCTGGTGCTGGAAAGCGCCAACGACGACCTGCTGCTGATCACCGTCAACCCGCAGGCGCGCGACCAGACGCCGCGCAATGCCGCCGCGATCGTCGACCGGATTACCGAGATCGGGTTCAACCAATCCATGCGCAAGGAAATGCAGGGCCTGTTCCTGCTGCAATCCTCGATCGGCCGCACCCGCGCGAAGGACGGTCTGATCGCGCAAGTCGAGCGCATGCGGTTTCACGAGATCCACGACGAGGCGACGCTGGGGGCCATGCCGGCACAGAGCAAGCTCCTGCCGGTGCGACACCTGCTGTTGACCTTGCACGATGCCGGCGAGGCGGCGGCCAAACGCTGGTGCGAGGTCTCGATGGAGAGCCTCGGCAAGGAGAGCACCGTGGACCTGGCGAGCCGGTTCGGGCCGGGTTGATCGAACTTCGAACGGGCCTTTTGCCTCAAACGCCCCGTCATTCTGAACTCGTTTCAGGATCCATTTCTCACCATCGACGACCTTCCGTTCGGCACGATGGATCCTGAAACGAGTTCAGGATGACGGGGGTGGGAGGGCGCGAGGCTTGTCGGCGCCGCGCCTTCTACGCAAAATTTCAGAGAATACCCGGCAGATCCAGCCCCTTCTCCCGCGCACAATCCTGCGCGATCTCATATCCCGCATCGGCATGGCGCATCACGCCGGTCGCCGGGTCGTTCCACAGCACGCGCTCCAGACGCCGCGCGGCCGCTTCGGTGCCGTCGGCGACGATCACCATGCCCGAATGCTGCGAATAGCCCATGCCGACGCCGCCGCCGTGGTGCAGCGAAACCCAGGTCGCGCCGCTGGCGGTGTTGAGCAGGGCGTTGAGCAGCGGCCAGTCCGAAACCGCGTCCGAACCGTCGCGCATCGCCTCGGTCTCACGGTTGGGCGAGGCGACGGAGCCGCTGTCGAGGTGGTCACGGCCGATCACGACCGGAGCCTTCAATTCGCCCTTCGCCACCATCTCGTTGAAGGCGAGGCCGAGGCGATGACGGTCACCCAGGCCCACCCAGCAGATGCGGGCGGGCAGGCCCTGGAACTGGATCTTCTCGCGCGCCATGTCGAGCCAGTTGTGCAGGTGCGTGTGGTCGGGCAGCAGCTCCTTCACTTTGGCGTCGGTCTTGTAGATGTCCTCGGGATCGCCCGAAAGCGCGGCCCAGCGGAATGGACCCACGCCCCGGCAGAACAGCGGGCGGATATAGGCGGGGACGAAGCCGGGGAACTCGAACGCGTTCTCCACGCCTTCGTTCTTCGCCATCTGGCGGATGTTGTTGCCGTAGTCTGTAGTCGGCACGCCCGCCGCCTGGAAGTCCAGCATGGCCTGCACGTGGACCGCCATCGAGGCCTTGGCCGCCTTGGCGACCGCTTCTGGCTCCCGCTCGCGCTTTTCGATCCATTCGGCGACGGTCCAGCCGGCAGGCAGGTAGCCGTTGACGGGGTCGTGGGCGGAAGTCTGGTCGGTCAGCAGGTCGGGGCGAATGCCGCGTGCGAACATCTCGGGCAGCAGTTCCGCCGCGTTGCCGAGCAGGCCGACCGAGACCGGGTTCTTCTCGGCATTGGCCCTCTCGATGATGGCCATGGCCTCCTCGATGGTAGAGGCAGCGACGTCGAGGTAGCCGGTGCGCAGGCGCATTTCGATGCGGCTGGGCTGGCACTCGATGGCAAGGCACGATGCGCCCGCCATCACCGCTGCCAGCGGCTGTGCGCCGCCCATGCCGCCAAGCCCGGCGGTCAAAAGCCACTTGCCCGAAAGGTCGCCATTGTAGTGCTGGCGGCCCATCTCCACGAACGTCTCGTAAGTGCCCTGAACGATGCCCTGCGTGCCGATGTAGATCCACGACCCGGCAGTCATCTGGCCGTACATGGCAAGACCGCGCTTATCGAGTTCGTTGAAGTGCTCCCAGTTCGCCCATTCCGGCACGAGGTTGGAATTGGCGATCAGCACGCGCGGCGCATCGGCATGGGTGCGGAATACGCCCACCGGCTTGCCCGACTGGACCAGCAGCGTCTCGTCGTCGTTCAGACGGCGCAAGGTCTCGACGATCTTGTCGTAGCTTTCCCAGTCGCGCGCGGCGCGGCCGATGCCGCCGTAGACCACCAGTTCCTCCGGGCGCTCGGCCACATCGGGGTGGAGGTTGTTCATCAGCATGCGCAGCGGGGCTTCGGTGAGCCAGCTTTTCGCGGAAAGTTCGGTGCCGGTCGCGGGCTTGATGACGCGGCTGTTGTCGAGGCGGGTCATGGCGGTTCCTTAAATCAGGTGCGGGCGAAGGCGAGGGCCGCCTTCAGCACGTCTTGCAGGATCGGGGTGAGGGCGGCGGCGCGCTCGCTGGAGAAGGCAGGCGGCCAATTGCCTTCGTGTGCCAGCTCGGGCTCGTCCATGTAGCCGCGAATGGCGAGTTCCATCTGGATCGCATGGACGCCGTTTTCTGGGCGGCCGTAATGGCGTGTGGTCCAGCCTCCGAGGAAACGGCCGTCGAGAACGTGGCTGAACCCGCTCGTCTTGCAGACTTCCAACACGGCCTCGGTCAGCGCCGGGTCGCAGGTCTGGCCGAGGTTGGTGCCCAGGTTGAACTGCGGCAGTTCGCCGTCGAACAGGCGCGGCACATGGCTGCGGATCGAGTGGGCGTCGTAGAGCACGACTTTGCCGTGGATGCCGCGCAGCCGCTCGATCTCGGAGCGAAGCGCGGAGTGGTAGGGATCGAACCAGAGCGCGCGGCGGCGGGCGATCTCGGTCTCGTCCGGCGCTTCCTCCTTGTAAAGCGGTTCGCCGTCGAACGTGGTCGTCGGGCAGAGTTCCGTCGTCGCCTGCCCGGGGTAGAGCGAGGCGCCGGAGGGGTCGCGGTTGAGGTCGATCACGCTGCGCGAGACGCGGGCGCCTATCGTGGTGACGCCGAGGTCGCGGGCGAAGGCGTAGAGGTCGTCCACCCACCAGTCCGCATCGCGCCGCGCCAGCCAATCCGAGCGGAGCGCGGGGGCGACATCGGCCAGATCGGTGCCGACATGGGGGAAGGCAACGATGAGCGGCGCGTCTCCGCGATGGAGAGCGAAAGGCTCCATCACGAAATCGCCGGAAGCAGGCCTGCCGCCGTGTCCGCCAGAGCGCCAGAGCGGATCAGCCGGTTGGCCGCCTCCATGTCCGGATGGAAGTGGCGGTCGTCATCCAGCGCGGGAACCTCGGCGCGCAGGACGCCGCGCGCGGCTTCGAGCCAGGTGCTGGAGGTGAGCGGCGCGTGGAACTCGATGCCTTGCGCGGCGGCGAGCAGTTCGATGCCGATCACGGCCGTGGCATTCTCGACCATAGACAGCAGGCGGCGGGCGCCGTGGGCGGCCATCGAGACATGGTCTTCCTGATTGGCGGACGTGGGGATCGAATCCACCGAGGCCGGATAGGCCCGCTGCTTGTTTTCGGAAACCAGCGCGGCGGCAGTGACCTGCGGGATCATGAAACCCGAATTGAGGCCGGGGCGCGGCGTGAGGAAGGCGGGCAGGCCGGACAGCGCCGGGTCTACCAGCATGGCGATGCGGCGTTCGGAGATCGAGCCGATCTCGCAGACGGCCAGCGCGATCATGTCGGCGGCGAAGGCGACCGGTTCGGCGTGGAAATTGCCACCGGAAAGCGCCTCGTCGGCTTCCGGAAAGATCAGCGGATTGTCGGAAACGCCGTTGGCCTCGATCTCCAGCGTCGTCGCGGCCTGGCGCAGCACGTCGAGCGCGGCGCCCATGACCTGCGGCTGGCAGCGCAGGCAGTAAGGATCCTGCACGCGGGCGTCGTTCTCGACATGGCTGGCGCGGATCGCGGAGCCGGCCATCAGTCCGCGCAGGGCATCGGCCACCTCGATCTGGCCGCTATGACGGCGCAGGGCATGGATGCGCGGATCGAATGGCGTGTCGGAGCCTTTCGCCGCCTCGGTGGAAAGCGCGCCGGTGACGAGGGCGGAGCGGAACAGCAGTTCAGCCTCGAACAGCCCGGCCAGCGCATTGGCGGTGGAGAACTGGGTGCCGTTGAGCAGCGCGAGGCCTTCCTTGGGGCCAAGTTCGAGTGGCGAGAGACCGGCACGCGCAAGCGCCTCGGCGGCAGGCAGGCGCTCGCCTTTGAGCATGATCTCGCCCACGCCGATCATCGTCGCGGCCATGTGCGAGAGCGGCGCGAGGTCTCCGCTGGCACCGACCGAGCCTTGCGAGGGCACTACCGGGGTCAGGCCCTTGGCCAGCATCGCTTCGAGCAGGGCGACGGTCTCGGGCCGCACGCCCGAGGCGCCCTGGGCCAGGCTGGCGAGCTTGAGCGCCATCATCAGGCGGATCACCGGCACCGGCGAAGGCTCGCCCGTGCCTGCTGCATGGCTCAGCACGATGTTGCGCTGGAGCGTGGCGAGATCCTCGTCGCCGATGCGGACGCTGGCGAGCTTACCGAAGCCGGTATTGATGCCGTAGACCGGCTCGCCCTTGGCCAGGATGCGCGCGACGGCAGCGGCGCTTTCCGCCACGAGTGGAGCGCAGGCCGGGTCGAGCTTCACGCCCGCGCCGCGATAGACCGCGCGCCACTGGTCCAGCGCAATGTCGCCGGGGGTGAGAAGGATGTCGTTCATTGTCCACTCCAGATGCGCGCATGGAGCGGATTGAAGCCCATGCGGTAAACGAGGTCGGCCGGGCGCTCGATGTCCCAGATCGCAAGGTCGCAGGCCTTGCCGGGTTCGAGCGTGCCGAGATGGCGGGAAAGACCCAGCGCCTGCGCGGCATGGCGCGTCACGGCGGCGAGGCATTCGGGCACGGTGAGGCGGAACAGCGTCGCGCCCATGTTCATCGCCAGCAGCAGCGAGGTCAGCGGCGAGGTTCCGGGATTGCAGTCGGTTGCCAGCGCGATCGGCACGCGGGCCTCGCGTAGGGCGGCGACCGGCGGTAGCACGGTCTCGCGGCAGAAGTAGTAGGCACCGGGCAGCAGCGTGGCGACGGTGCCCGATGCGGCCATGGCAGCCACGCCCGTCGTATCGAGGTGCTCCAGATGGTCCGCCGAAAGCGCGTGGTGGCGGGCGGCGAGGGCGGCGCCGTGGAGGTTCGAAAGCTGCTCGGCGTGGAGCTTTACCGGCAATCCACAGGCCTTTGCGGCGCGGAACACGCGCTCGGTCTGGGCGGGCGAGAAGCCGATACCCTCGCAGAAGGCATCCACTGCGTCGGCAAGCCCCGCCTCGGCGACGGCGGGGAGCATGACCGTGCAGAGGTGATCGATATAGCCCTCGGCATCTCCCGCAAACTCCGGGGGAAGTGCGTGGGCGCCGAGGAAGGTCGTGACGATCCGAACGGGGCGCTCTTCGCCTAGCCGCCGCGCGGCGCGCAGCATCTTGAGTTCGCTGGCGAGGTCGAGGCCGTAGCCGGATTTCACTTCGACGGTGGTGAGCCCTTCCGCAATCAGCGCATCTAGGCGGGGCAGGGCGGAGGCGACCAGATCGTCCTCGCTGGCGGCGCGCGTGGCCTTCATGGTCGAGACGATACCGCCGCCGGCGCGGGCGATTTCCTCGTAGGAAGCGCCCTCCAGCCGCAGCTCGAATTCCCGCGAGCGATCCCCGCCGAAGACGAGGTGGGTGTGGCAGTCGATCAGGCCCGGCGTGATCCAGCGGCCCGCGCAATCGGTGACGTCGGCGGCTTCGAATGAAGGAGCGTCAGCTTCCGGACCGGCGTACAAGATCACACCGTCCCGCGAGGCGATAAGGCCTTGTTCGATTACGCCCATCGCGTCGCCCGTCATCGTGGCCAAACGGGCATGTTTCCAGAGCCTGTCGCAGCGCATGACGAGTCGATCCTCCTTGGTTGCCCCGGTTATTGCATCGGTCGTTTTTAATGTATAGACAAAAGCGCGAAGGAGCTTCCCGCCATGGCCGAAAACCCCTCTCGTTCGATCTTCGCGCAGAACGCGCTGCTGGACCATGCCAGCACTTTGGGCGGTTGGGCTTCCGGGGTGCGTTTCATACTCCGAAATGGCCGGATTTCCGCCATCGAGAGCGGCGTGGCGGCGCAGGCGGGCGACGAGCGCCATGCTTGCGTGATACCCGGCCTCGGCAATCTCCATAGCCATGCCTTCCAGCGCGGCATGGCCGGGCTGGCCGAGCAGCGCGGCGACAGCAACGACAGCTTCTGGACCTGGCGCGAGGTCATGTACCGTTTCCTCGACCGGATGACGCCGGACGACCTCCATGCGGTGGCCGCCATGGCCTATCTGGAGATGCTGGAGAGCGGTTTCACCCGCGTTGGCGAATTTCACTATCTTCACCACGATCCCGAAGGTCGGCCTTATGCCGATCCCGCCGAAATGTGCGTGGCCCTGGCCGGGGCGGCGGCGGAAACGGGGATCGGCCTGACGCTGCTGCCGGTGTTCTACGCCCATTCCGGCTTCGGCGCGCAGCCGCCGAGCGAAGGGCAACGGCGCTTCATTCACGATCTCGACGGTTTCGCGCGGCTGCTGGAAGGCGCGCGCAGTGCGGTCGGCGCGCTGGACGATGCCGTGATCGGTCTTGCGCCGCACAGCCTGCGGGCGGTTTCGCCGGAACAACTCGCGGCGCTGGAAACGATGGCGCCCGATGCGCCGATCCACATCCACATCGCCGAGCAGGTGCGCGAGGTCGAGGATTGCCTGGCCTGGAGCGGGCAGCGGCCGGTCGAATGGCTGCTCGATCATGCCGAAGTGGACCGCCGCTGGTGCCTCGTCCACGCGACACATCTGACCGAGGCCGAAACGTGCGCACTGGCCCGAAGCGGCGCCGTCGCCGGCCTTTGCCCGATCACCGAGGCGAACCTGGGAGACGGGTTGTTCCCGGCGAGGACGTTTCTGGAAGAGGGCGGGCGCTGGGGCGTGGGCAGCGACTCGAACGTGCTGATCGACGCGACCGAGGAACTGCGACTGCTGGAATACGGCCAACGGCTCCAGCATCGCGGGCGCAATATCGTGACCGACCGCATGACCCGCTCCACCGGGGAGACGCTCTGGCGTCAGGCCGTGCAAGGCGGGGCACAGGCGCTGGGGCAGGCGCTGGAATCGACAGAAGGCGGCGTAAAGGGCGGCCTTTCCATCGGCTTGCCGTTCGATGCCGTCTCGCTGGATCCGGGCCATCCCTCACTGGCGATGCGCGGCAGCGATCGCCTGCTCGACGGGCTGGTCTTCGCGGCAGGACGCAGCGGCGTGGATTGCGTCTGGCGCTTCGGCGCGCAAGTGGTAAGCGGTGGCCGTCATCGCGCGCGAGACATGGTCGTCCGGCGCTACAGGGACAGGTTGGGCAGGTTGATCGGGTGAATTTACCGCTCCACGAACGCATCCGTCAGGATTTCGAGACGCGCATCCTTTCCGGCGCGCTGGGGCCGGGCGCGCGCCTGCCTACCGAGCAGGCGCTGATGGCGCACTATGACTGCGCGCGCATGACGGTGAACAAGGCGCTGAGCGCCCTTGCCACGGCAGGGCTCGTGGACCGTCGCAAGAAGGCGGGCACTTTCGTCGCCCGGCCGCGCGTCCATGCGATGGCGATGGAAATCCCCGATCTGGGCGCGCAAGTGACCGAGCGGGGGCAGACCTATCGTTTCGACCTGTCGCTTCGCCGCCAGATGCACGCGACATCCGCCCGACTGGCCTGGAAGGTGGACGGGACGGTACCTCTGCTGGAATTGGAGGGCATCCATTTCGCGGACGGCGCTCCCTTTGCGCTGGAGCATCGCTTCGTGAACGTGGCGGCCGTGCCGGAGATACTGGAGGCCGACTTCGCCGGTTCTTCGCCCGGAACATGGCTGCTGGAGCATGTCCCCTGGACCGAAGCCGACGCGCATATCGCCGCCATCGGCGCAAGCGTGGCAGAGGCCCGGTCGCTGTCCATGGAGCCCGGCGCGCCCTGCCTCTGTGTCGAGCGCAAGACCTGGCGCGGTTCCGAGCCGATCACCTATGTCCGGCAGCTTTTCGTGGCCGGAGCCTACGAGCTGACGGCGCGCTTCGGCCCCGGCGCCCGCGTCTCGGGCGCTTCCGCCTAGGCAGGTCAGGCCAGGAGGCGGGCCGAAATCGTCATGCCGACTTCGGCGGTTCCGCCGGGTTCCAGCCAGGTCAGGGTCTCCGGCGCGCGGTTGATCGCGTCGGTGGCGTGGCTGACGGGCTCGACGCAGAAGAAGTCCGCACCGGCCGGAGAGAACACCACGGTGGTCGTCAGACCGTCCGAGGGGGCGATCGTCACGCCCAGCCCGCGCGAGGGCCAGTCGATCTCCAGCGCGCCTTCGCGCCCGGTGTAGGCGGTATCGACGGCGCGGGTATCCACCGGCCGGCCCTGCCACCAGTCGATCGCTTGCTCATGCTCGTCGAGAGAACTCGGCAGGCAATCGGGGGTATTATACCATTCGCCGCGATGCCGCCCACGATAGAGGGTCTGGGCATCGCGCGGAAAATAGGGATGGAAGCCGAGCCCGGCTGGCATCGGCGCGTCGCCGAGATTGGTGACGGAAAGCGCGGTGGTGAAGCCCTCTGCCCCGAGGTGGAAACTCTGCCGGGCGCGATAGGGCCAGGGCCACTCGCCACCGGGATAGACATGTTCGAGGACGGCGCCGTCCGCGCTTTGCTCCACCACGTCCCATGCGCTCAGCCATCCGAAGCCATGCAGGGGGTGGGGATGGTCGGAACCCGGAAAGTTCGGTGCGATCCTGCCCTTGCGCGCGCCGGTGTTGAAGCGGCCGCGTGCGATGCGGTTGGAAAAAGGCACCAGCGGAAAGCTGGCGACGTCGAAGATCGTGGAGCCGCAGTTCGGCCGCATCAGCGGCTCGCCGCGCCAGTCCAGCCGCAGCATAGAGCCGCCGCGATCGGGAGCCAGTTCCAGCCGATAGCCTTGTGCCTCAAGGATGATCATCGCTTCCGGTCCACTCCCATGGATCTGCCGTTAGGGCTCGTTCAGCCTGGAGATTTTCTCCGACCGGGCCCGAGGTAGCGCTACCAAACGGAGTCTGGCAAGGGCTTCGTCCGCATTCCCTCCTTCAATCCCCGCGATAGCGCAGGGCGTCCACCAGCAAGCGGAAGGCCGCCGAAGGCTGGCGGCGGCTGGGATAATAGAGGTGATAGCCCGAAAACGGCTGGCACCATTCGTCCAATAGTGGGACCAGAGCGCCGGATTCTATGTGCGGGCGGGCGTAAGTGTCCATCATCATGGCGATTCCCGCCCCATCCAGCGCCGCCTGCAGGACCATCGCCATGCTGTCGAAGGTCAGTTGGCCGTCCACCCGGACGTTGAGTTCGCGGCCGTCCTTCTCGAATTCCCAGGCGTAGATGTTGCCGCGCGAACGGAAACGCAAGTTGATGCACTGGTGCCCGGCAAGGTCGTGCGGCGTTTGTGGAACTCCGCATCTGGCCACATAGTCCGGCGAGGCGACGGGTACGAGGCGGGCATGGGGGCCTATCCGGACCGCGATCATGTCCCGTGCGATCGATTCGCCCAGGCGGACGCCGGCGTCGAAGCGTTCGGAGACGATGTCCACGAATCCGGAATCGATGTTCAGTTCGACATTGATATCGGGATAGAGCGGCAGGAACTTGCGCAACGCGGGCCAGATCACGGAATTGGCCGCATGTTCCGAAGCCGTGAGGCGAACGGTGCCCTCCGGCTTGTCGCGCAGTTCGCTGACCGTAGCCAGGCCCATGGCGATTTCGTGCATCGCCGGCCGCAGCGTGGCCAGCAGCCGCTCGCCCGCCTCCGTGGGCGAGACGGCGCGGGTGGTGCGGGACAGGAGGCGCACGCCCAGCCTCGATTCAAGCCGCCGGATCGTATGGCTCAGCGCGGATTGCGAGGAGTCCAGCTTGGCGGCGGCCCGTGTAAAGCTGCCCTCGTCGGCGACGGCGATGAAAGCGGTGAGATCGGCAAGGTGTTCGCGTTGCATTGATGAGTGCCTATCATGACAGTCATGCATTTGCCTCCTCTAATTGTGGCTGCACCGCTAACTTATATGTGGGGCCCGCGCTGCATTGCAGCAAGGGCCTATTCTAGCTCTCCTCCCAGCAAGGAAATCCCATGAAGACCATCGGCTACGCGGCGCAGTCCGCCGAAACCCCGCTCGCGCCCTTCGCGTTCGACCGCCGGGAACTGCGCGGAAACGACGTCGCGATCGAGATCCTCTATTGCGGCGTCTGCCATTCCGACCTTCACACCGCCCGCAACGACTGGGGCGGCACCGTCTACCCGATCGTTCCCGGACATGAGATCGTCGGCCGCGTCACCGCCGTCGGTCCCGAAGCCGGTCGCCATGCCGTGGGCGAAGTGGTAGCCGTCGGCTGCCTCGTCGACAGTTGCAAGCACTGCGACCAGTGCGAGCGCGACCTGGAGAACTATTGCCGCAACGGCTGGGTCGGCACCTACAACGGCAAGGACAAGATCACCGGCGAGATCACCCAGGGCGGCTATGCCCGCGATATCGTGGTGCGCGAGGATTTCGTGCTCAAGGTGCCGCAGAACCTGGACGTCGCGAAAGTCGCGCCGCTGCTTTGCGCGGGCATCACCACCTATTCGCCGCTGCGCGAGTGGAACGTGGGCGAGGGCAGCCGCGTCGGCGTGATCGGCCTGGGTGGTCTGGGCCACATGGCGGTGAAGCTGGCCGCGGCGATGGGCGCGGACGTCACCGTGTTCAGCCGCTCGCCGGGGAAGGAAGCCGACGCGCTGGAACTGGGGGCCAACCGCGTGCTGATTTCCAGCGATGCCGAAGCCATGACGGCGGCGGCCAGCAGCTTCGACTTCATCATCGACACGGTGCCGGTCAAGCACGACCTCAACCCCTATCTGCCGCTGCTCGACGTGGACGGCAGCCTGGTCCTGGTCGGCCAGATCGGCCCGGTGGACGAGCCGATCACCACGCCGCTCGTCTTCGGCCGTCGCCGCGTGGCGGGCTCGCTGATCGGCGGCATCGCCGAGACCCAGGAAATGCTCGCGTTCTGCGCGGAGAAGAACATCCTGCCCGAAGTCGAGATGATCCGCATGGACGAGATCAACCACGCCTACGAGCGCATGGAAAAGTCCGACGTGCACTATCGCTTCGTCATCGACATGGCGACGCTGGAAGCCGAAGCGGCCTGAACGGGCTCGCGCCCCCTCACCGGGGCAAGGTCACCTGCATCGGCCGGGGAGCGGAAGCTTCCCGGCCGTTTCTTGTACGATCCGCACGTTTCGGAACTTACAATCTCTTCAAGACGTTGTTTTGCCTGAACCTTGTTCTTGACCTTCCCCTATTAACCGGATCATCCTCGCCGTCGCCAAGGATCACCTGGAGCCCAATGCCCTTGCGAGCCGGATTCGATCGTTTCTCCTTCATCGTTCCGATCGCGGCGGGCCTGCTTGCCTCCTGCGCGGTCGGGCCCGATTACAAGCCCCGCAACGCGTCGGAACTCGGCGTGCCGGACCAGTGGTCGGTCACTGCTCCGCCGCAGGCCGAGGAACTGACGCGCTGGTGGCGCAGTTTCAACGATCCGGTGCTGACGCAGCTTGTGGAGCAGACGGCTTCGGCCAATCTCGATCTGGACCAGGCGCTGGCGCGGCTGCGGCAGGCGCGGGAATCGCTGGTGATCAGCCGGGCGGCCCTGTTCCCCTCCGTAAGTGGATCGGGCAGCGCGGGCCGGAGCGAGGCGCTGCGCGGCGGCGGCACGGTTATCACGTTGCCGGACGGCACCGTCAGCCAGACCGGCGGCGGTGGCCGCACCAGCCTGGCCCTGGGGCTGGACGCCAGCTATCAGCTCGACCTGTTCGGCGGCAACCGCCGCTCGGTGGAGGGCAGCCGCGCCCAGTTGGAGGCATCGGGCTTCGACTACGCCACCACGCTGCTGACGGTGCAGAGCGAAGTCGCGCGCAACTATGTGCTGGCGCGCGCCTACCAGGCCCAGCTTGAGAACGCCCGCGCGAGCCTGAGCATTCAGGACGAGAACCTTCAGATCGCCGAATGGCGGGTGCTGGCCGGGCTCGTCTCCTCGGTGGACCAGGAGCAGGCACGGGCCAGTCGCGCCCAGACCGCCGCCGGGATTCCGCAGATCGAGCAGCAGTACAATGCCGCCGTCTCGCGCATATCGGTGCTGACCGGGCAGGCGCCGGGCGCAGTGAAGCCGCTCATGGCCGCCGCTCGGCCGATACCGGAGGGGCCGGCGCAGATCGGCGTGGGCATCCCCGCCAATGTCCTGCGTCAACGGCCGGACGTCCGCTCCGCCGAGCGCCAGCTGGCGGCGACGACGGCCCAGATCGGCGTGGCCAAGGCGCAGCTTCTGCCGCAGTTCAACATCAGCGGCAACCTCGATACCAATGCGTCCAGCTTCAGCGGACTGTTCGACACGATCACCGGCGGACTGTTCGGCGGAGTGAGCCAGGCGATCTTCAATGCCGGGCGTCTTTCCGCGCAAGTCCGCTCCAGCCGCGCGGCGGCGGAGGGCGCGTTCGCGGCCTACAAATCCTCCGTGCTGACCGCGCTGGAGGATATCGAGAACGCCGCGGTGGCGCTCCGGTCGGCAGAGGAGCGTGAGCGGCAGTTCGCCATCGCGCTCGACGCTTCGAACAGTTCCGCTCTGCTGGCGCGGGCGCAGTATCGCAGCGGATTGACGGATTTCACCACTCTCAACACGCAGGAAAGCGCGCTGATTTCCGCCCGAAACGGATTGGTCCAGGCGCATTCCGACCGGGCGGCCGCCCTGATCGCTCTTTATGACGCGCTCGGCGGCGGCTGGGATCCCAGTTACGACTATACCGGGCTGGCCACCGCGCCCCGGAACCAACCAGGCGGGACCGACTGAAATGGCCGACCAACAACTCGACGAATTCCTGGGCGCGGAAAAGAAGCCGGTCTGGCGACGCAAATGGGTGTTCTGGACCGGGCTTGCGGTGCTGGTGCTGCTGTCGTTCATGCTCGTGCGCTGTTTCGGCACGACAGAGAAGCAGGCCTATGCCACCACCAAGGCAGAGAAGGGCCGTCTCGTCACCAGCGTTTCCGCCACCGGCAAGCTGGCACCGACCAACCAGGTCACCGTGGGCTCGCAGCTTTCCGGCCTTGTCGTGAAAGTTCTGGTGGACGTGAACGACCGGGTCACGGCCGGGCAGGTGCTGGCCGAGATCGATCCCGAGCAGATCGAGGACCAGATCCGTCAAAGCCAGGCGCAGTTGAATGCCAATCGCGCGCAAGTGGACCAGTCCAAGGCCACCGTGGCGGAATCGCAGGCCCAGCTTGCGCGGCTGGAGGAAGTCTCGCGGCTCTCGGGCGGCAAGGTTCCCTCCAAAACCGAGCTTCAGGCTGGCCGCGCCGATGTGCAGCGCGCCGTCGCCGCGCTGAAGACGGCGCAGGCCAACGTGCTGGCTGCCGAAGCCTCGCTGGCGCAGAACCAGACGCAGCGGGCCCGCGCCAGGATCATCTCGCCGGTATCGGGCGTGGTGCTGGTACGGCAGGTCGATCCCGGCCAGACCGTGGCCTCCTCGTTCAACACGCCGACGCTCTTCGTGATCGCCGAGGATCTCAGCGAGATGAAGCTGGAAGTGGCGATCGACGAGGCCGACGTCGGCACCGTCAAGGAAGGGCAGAGCGCCAACTTCACCGTGGACGCCTTTCCCGGCCAGACTTTCCCAGCCCGGATCACCCGCGTGGAGATCGCCTCGAACCTGACGGCCTCCTCGGCCAGTTCCTCCAGCTCCTCGACCACATCGACCAGC
This sequence comes from Novosphingobium sp. ZW T3_23, assembly GCF_044987305.1. Lineage (NCBI taxonomy): Bacteria > Pseudomonadati > Pseudomonadota > Alphaproteobacteria > Sphingomonadales > Sphingomonadaceae > Novosphingobium > Novosphingobium sp. ZW T3_23. The sequence continues at coordinate 20,816 of NZ_JBJDRF010000007.1, read as the reverse complement.
ACGAGCGGCCAGGTCGTCTCCTATGCGGCGGACCTTTCGGTTGCCAACGCCGATTTCAAGCTGCGGCCGGGGATGACCGCCACCGCCGATATCGTAACTTCGGACAAGAACGACGTCCTGCTGATCCCCAACGCCGCGCTGTCCTACAAGCCGCAGACGACGGGAACCGCGAAGAAGGGCGGCGGCGTGACCGATGCGATCGGTTTCCGTCCGCCGCGCCGGGGCCAGCGCGCGGCCAAGAGCGCCACGCTCGATCGCGGTTCGCGCCAGACCATCTATGTGGTGGGCGCCGATAATCAGCCGCAGGCAATCGAGGTCGTCACCGGCAGCACCAATGGCCAGCAGACCGAAGTGGTGTCCGGCAATCTCAAGCCGGGGATGCAGGTGATCACCGGCGAACTCGCCGGAACGGCAAGCTGAGGACGGAGCCGATGGCCGGAACCGACCCGATCATCTCCCTGCGCGGAATCACCAAGGTGTTCGGCAGCGGCGAAACCGCCTTCCGCGCGTTGAAGGGCGTCGATCTCGATATCGCGGCGGGAGACTTCGTGGCGGTTATGGGGCCGTCCGGCTCGGGCAAGTCGACGATGATGAACATCCTGGGCTGTCTCGACGTTTCGACCACGGGCGAATTCCTGTTCCACGGCCATCATGTCGAGCATCTCGACCGCGACCAGCGCGCGCTGCTGCGGCGGCGCTATCTGGGCTTCGTGTTCCAGGGCTTCAACCTGCTGGCGCGCACGTCTGCGCTGGAGAATGTGGAATTGCCGCTGCTTTACCGGGGCGACGCCAAGCAGGACCGGCGCAAGGAGGCCATGGCCGCGCTCGACAAGGTGGGGCTGGCGGACTGGGCCGGGCACACGCCGGGCGAGCTTTCGGGCGGCCAGCAGCAGCGCGTGGCGATCGCCCGCGCCATCGTCACCAATCCTGAAGTCCTGTTGGCGGACGAGCCGACCGGCAACCTCGACAGCCAGCGCTCGGTGGAGATCATGGAGTTCCTCTCCCGGCTCAACCGCGATTCCGGGATCACCGTGCTGATGGTCACGCACGAGCCCGACATGGCCGAATTTGCCCGGCGTATCGTCCACTTCAAGGACGGCCTGATCGACCGCATAGAACAGGGCGGTGCCGTGGCGGAGGCAACCCGCTGATGCTGGGCACGATACTCCTGCTCGCACTGCGCTCCATCCGCCGCCACGTGCTGCGTTCGCTGCTGACCATGCTGGGCATCGTCATCGGCGTGGGCGCGGTGGTTTCGATGGTGACGCTGGGCAAGGCGACCACTGCGGCCGTCACCCAGCAGATCGCATCGCTGGGCACCAACATCCTCCAGGTCCGGCCCGGACAGGGTTTCGGTCGCGGCGGCGGCGGGCCGGCCCCGCGCGACTTCGATCCGTCGGACATCGTCGCCATTCGCCAGCAGGTTGGCGGGGTCATGGCCGTGGCGCCGCAGGCCTCGTCCAGCGGCACCGCGATCTACGAGGGCGCGAACTGGTCCACCACGATCAACGGCACCACGTCTGACTTCTTCAAGATCCAGCCCTGGCCGCTTCAGGAAGGGCGGCTATTCAACGAGGACGAGGAGACGGCCGGCAAGTCGGTCTGCATCATCGGCTCCACGGTGAGCACCAACCTGTTCCGCAACGTCGATCCGATCGGCAGGCGCTTCCGCATCGGCAACGTGTCGTGCGACGTGATCGGCCTGCTGACCACCAAGGGCCAGGCCGGCTTCGGCGGCGACCAGGACGATATCGTCATCATGCCGATCAAGACGGTGCAGCGCCGCTTCCTGGGCACGACCTCGATCCGCACGATCCTTGTCGGCGTGGACGACGACTATTCCACCGAACAGGTCCAGCAGACGCTGACCCGCCTGCTGCGCGAGCGCCGCCACCTGACCGAGGGCAAGGACGACGACTTCAACATTTTCGATACCAAGCAGATTTCCGACACCCTGACCCAGACCACGACGATGCTGACGCAGATCGTTGCCGCCGTCGCCGCGATCAGCCTGGTGGTGGGCGGGATCGGCATCATGAACATCATGCTCGTCTCGGTGACCGAGCGCACGCGCGAGATCGGCATTCGCCTGGCCATCGGCGCCGTCGCCAACGAAGTGCTGCTGCAATTCCTGGTGGAGGCCGTGGTGCTCTCCTGCCTGGGCGGGCTGATCGGGCTGCTGCTGGCGCAGCTGGTGGTGGGCGTGGCCACGCCGCTGATGGACTTGCCGTGGATCTTCGACCCCGCCGTCAACCTGGGCGCTTTCGCCGTGTCCGCCGCGATCGGCGTGATCTTCGGCTATTTTCCGGCGCGACGCGCGGCGAGCCTCAATCCGATCGATGCGCTACGTCACGAATAAGGAGAGCAGCGGATGACTCTGGGTATCGGCCTGCCGTTGCGCGGTCTGATCGTGGGCATGGCGAACGATCAGTCGCTGGCCTGGGGCTGCGCCGAGGCACTGCGCTCGGAAGGCGCGGAGCTGGCGATCACCTATCAGGGCGACAAGGCCCGGCCGCATGTCGAGCCGCTGGCCCAGGCGCTGGAAGCTCCGATCTTTCTGCCGCTGGACGTTACCGAGCCGGAGCAGATGGAAGCCCTCTTCGCGGAAATCGCCGCGCGCTGGGGCAGGCTGGACTTCCTGCTCCACTCCATCGCCTTCGCGCCCAAGCAGGATCTGCACGGCCGCGTGGTGGACAGTTCGGTAGAGGGCTTCACGAAAGCCATGGACGTGTCCTGCCATTCGCTGATCCGTCTCGCCCGCTATGCCGAGCCGCTGATGGCGCAGGGCGGCTCGATCCTGACCATGAGCTTCTACGGTTCCGAAAAGGTGGTGCCGGGTTATGGGCTGATGGGGCCGGTCAAGGCGGCGCTGGAAAGCAGCGTGCGCTACCTTGCGGACGAACTGGGCCCGGCCGGCATACGCGTCAACGCGCTATCGACCGGGCCGGTGCGCACGCGCGCTGCATCGGGGCTGTCCCATCTCGACGAACTGATCCGGCTGGCGGCGGAAAAGGCGCCGCTGCATCAACTCGTGACGATAGAGCAGATCGGCCATATGGCGGCGTTCCTGCTTGGCCCGAAGGCCCGCTTTGTGACCGGCCAGACCATCTACGTCGATAGCGGCTACAATAGTGTGGGCGGCTAGGCCCTAGTTCAGTTCCTCGAACCAGCCGAGCTTACGCATCACGGTCTTCTCGACTTCCAGCAGCACGAACAGCCCCAGCCCGATCGCCAGCAGGATCGCCCCGTCGCGCAGCGAGATCGGTCGGGATTCGAACACCCGCTGCAAGGGCGGAAGATAGGTGAAGGCAAGCTGCGCCACGATCACGCAGGCTATCGCGACGAGCACCGGCTTTGTTCCCCTGGTCCCTTCGAACGTCAGCGAGCGCATGTGCAGATAGCGGACGTTGAACAGGTAGAAGATCTCGGCAATCACCAGCATGTTGACCACCAGTGTACGGGCTTCCTCGAGTGTGTCTCCCAGACGCTGCGCCCCGAAGAACACCGCCAGCACCACCGCCGCGAACAGCACCGAAACCAGCACGACGCGCCATAGCAGGAAGCTGGACAGCAGCGGCGCGTCAGGCTTGCGGGGCGGGCGCTGCATGATGCCCGGTTCGGGCGGCTCGAAGGCGAGGACGAGGCCGAGCGTCACGGTCATCACCAGGTTGATCCAGAGGATCTGCGTCGCCGTCAGCGGCAGCGCGAAGCCGACGAGAATGGCCAGCACCACGGCGATGGCCTCACCGCCGTTGGTCGGCAGGGTCCAGGCGATCACCTTGCGGATATTGTCGTAGACGGTCCGACCCTCGCGGACGGCGGCGACGATCGAGGCGAAGTTGTCGTCGAGCAGCACCATTTCCGAGGCCTGGCGCGCCGCTTCGGTGCCGCTGACGCCCATCGCGGTGCCGACGTCGGCCTGCTTGAGCGAGGGCGCGTCGTTCACGCCGTCCCCGGTCATGGCGACGATGGCGCCGCGCGACTGCTGCGCCCGGACGATGCGCAGCTTGTGCTCGGGGCTGGCGCGGGCGAAGACGGCGGTGCCGGGGACGGCTTCGGCCAGTTCCTCGTCGCTCATCGCCTCGATCTGCGCGCCGGTCAGGGCTTTGGGGTCGTTGGCAAGATCGAGCTGGCGGGCGATGGCAAGGGCGGTGGCGGCATGGTCGCCGGTGATCATCTTCACCGCGATTCCGGCGGAGCGGCACTCCGCGATCGCCAGTCGTGCCTCTTCGCGTGGAGGGTCGATAAAGCCCATCACGCCCAGCATCGTCGCGCCCTGGAGCAGGTCGAAATCGAGGCGCTCGGTGTCGTCCGGTACCTCGCGCAGGGCGAAACCGAGCACGCGCTCGCCCTGGTCGGCGGCGCGGGCAATCGCCGAGTTCCAGGCCTCAACCTCGTCCGGTGTGGCGCCCAACGCCAGAACGGCTTCGGGCGCGCCCTTGACGAAGGCCGTGCACCGGCCGTCCTCGGCCCGGCACAGCGTGGCCATCAGGCGATAGGTGGCATCGAAGGGGATCTCGTCGATCCGCTGCCATTGCCGTCGCAGCGCCTCGTCGTCGATCCCGGCCTTGCGGGTGAGGGCCAGCAGTGCGCCCTCCATGGGGTCGCCGGTGACGGTCCATTCTCCGTCCACCTGCTTCAGATGCGCATCGTTGCAGAGGGCGCCGCATCGAACGATGTCCGGCGATACCGCCTTCGAACCGCCTTGCAGCGCCGTGATCGCGCCGTCCGGGGCATAGCCGATGCCCGAAACCTCGAACTCGTCCCCGCTCGTCACATCCCGGCCCGTCATGATTCGTGTCACCATCATCTCGTTGCGGGTGAGGGTGCCTGTCTTGTCCGTGCAGATTACCGAAGTGGCGCCCAGCGTCTCGACGGCGGGAAGCTTGCGGATCACTGCCTTGCGCGCCGCCATGCGCTGCACGCCGATGGCCAGCGTGATGGTGATGACGGCAGGCAGCCCCTCCGGCACGGCGCCCACGGCCAGGGCCACGACCGAGATCAGCGCGTCCACCCAGTCGAAGTCACGCAAGGTCACGGCGAAGACGAAAAGTGCCAACCCGGCCACGAAGATCGCCAGTGTCAGCTTGTTGGCGAAAGAGCTGATCTGGCGCAGCAAGGGCGTGGTCAGCGTGGGAACGGCGTGGAGCAGCTTGCTGATGCGGCCGATCTCCGTGGCGGTGCCAGTAGCGACGACCACCCCGGTCGCCTGCCCCCGCGCCACGAGAGTGCCGGAATAGGCCATCGAGGACCGGTCGCCGAGCGAGGCGGTGGCTTCGGCGGGTTCCTCATGCTTTTCCGAAGCCACGGATTCGCCGGTCAGCGCCGCTTCCTCGATGGCCAGGCCGCGCACGCGGAGCAGGCGCAAGTCGGCGGGCACGCGGTCTCCGGCATCGAGCAGCACTACGTCGCCCGGCACCAGCGCGGCGGCATCCACGCTGTCGCGGATCCCGTCCCGGAGCACATGGGCGTGATCGGTAAGCAGGCTTTCCATGCCGCTGAGCGCCTTCTCAGCGCGCCCCTCCTGCACGAAGCCGACCACGGCATTGACCACCACGACCAGCACGATCACCGCCGCGTCCACGGCATGGTTCAACAGCAGCGCCGCGAGGGCGGCGGCGAGCAGGAAATAGATCAGCGCATTGTTGAACTGGGCCAGGAAGCGGAGGAGCGGCGGCGTTCCCTTGGGGGCGGGCAGGGTGTTCGTGCCGTATCGTTCAAGCCGCAGCGAAGCTTCCGGCGCGGTCAATCCCTCGCGATCGGTGTCCAGATCGGCAAGGACCGTGTCTGCGTCCATGGCGTGCCAGTCGCGTGCGGCTTCGGATAACATCGCGTTCTCCGTTTTCATGCATTCGTGGAACCGGGCGACAGTCATGCGCCTGTTGCGCACCTGTCACCTCATGCAATACCGTCCGGGAAGGTCGAGCGAGTGTCTGAATTCAGGCGATACGGATTTTCGTTTCCAAGTAACCCTGGAGGCGAATCCCGCAGCCGTTGGCATAATCCGGTGAAAAGATTTGGCATTTTACTCTGCCTGAGGCAAGATCGGTGTTGCGGTCAGGTTCTGCGGCCGCGCATTTTCGTCATCCGGCTGTCGCTTCTCGATGGCGGGAAGCCGCGCTGGGCGGGCCGATGTAACGATTGACCTTTTTTCTGTAGGAGCGCAGCCTCCACCCGGATGGCCGAAGAAGACCGCCAAGTTCAGAATCTCACGAAACGTGATGGCGGCAGTCAAGATTTTCGCAGTCGATACCGTTAGGCAGTTTCCACAGTTTCCCCCAAAGTTGATGGGGATCGATCGGGAGAACGTCATGGGCTGGATTATCGCTTTGATCGTTGGTGGCATCGCCGGCTGGCTCGCCAGTCTGGTCATGAACCGCGATGCCTCGATGGGCATCTTCTGGAATATCGTCGTCGGCTGTGTGGGATCGGTGATCGGCAATCTGATCGCCAACCAGTTCGGCATTGCCGGGTCGGTGAAGGAATTCTCGATCGTGGGGCTGATCGTGGCTTTCCTCGGCGCGGTGGTGCTGCTGGCTATCGTCAATCTCGTCCAGCGTGGCCGGGTGCGCTGAGTTGAACTAGGCCGAAGGGTCATCGTTTTCTACAGGGGTCTGAATGCGGGTATTGAAGCTGGCCGCGGTTCTGGCCCTGTTCTCGACGTCGGTCTGGGGGTGTTTGTTCGGGAGCCAGATGGCCTCGGCGCAAGGCGCCAGGGCCACTTCTCCGCCGGAATTCGCCCGGCGGATGGAGCATCTCAAGCCCGGCGAATGGGTCTGGGCTCCGGATGTCTCGCCCGCCGGCCCGATCCTGGTCTACGTCGACTTGTCGCGCCAGATCGGCGTGGTCTATCGCAACGGCCTGCGGATCGCCGCGACGACGGTTTCCAGCGGAAAGGCCGGGCATGCCACGCCGACCGGGGTTTTCACCATCCTCCAGAAGGACGCGAAACACCGGTCGAGCACCTATAACAATGCGCCGATGCCCTATCAGCAGCGGCTCACCTGGGATGGGGTGGCGCTTCATGCGGGCGGACTGCCCGGCTATCCCGAGAGCCATGGCTGCGTCCACCTGCCATATGGGTTCGCCAAGGAACTCTTCGCCATAACCAGGATCGGCGTTACCGTAGTCGTCGAGGGCGATGCGCAAAGGCATGTGCGCACCAGCGACAACAGCCTGCTGGCGCCTTTCGATCCCCAGGGAAAGCCGCTGGACCAGGCGCCCCTGAGCGGCGAGCAATATCGCTGGAACCCGCAGCGCGCGCCTTCCGGGCCGCTTTCGATCATCGTCTCCAAGCTCGACCAGCGGGTCGTCGTCCTGCGCAATGGCGTGGAGATCGGCCGCAGTGCGGCGCAAGTGAACGACGACGATCCCGGCTCGCACGTCATCACGCTGATCAACCGCGAGGGCAAGCCGCGGTGGGTCTATGTCGGACTTCCCGGACATGGCGAGGACGAAGGGCGAGAGGTGGACGAAGCTGTGGCGAACCGTCTTCGCGTACCGCGCCCATTCTACGAGAAGGTGAAGGCGCAACTGGTCCCCGGAACCACGATCCTCGTCACCAATTCACGCGTTTCCGAAGGGCCGCTGCAGCACCTGACGGTCATAGACGCGGTCATGCCCAAACCCTGAGCGGTACTTGCCGATTCCAATGCGCGCCGGCGCCGCCGCCCGGTCGTGCATGGTGCGGGACGACCGGAGCTTGCGAGGCCATACTTCCGCAAACCTGCCGGTTGTCAGCCTCTGTACCGGTGGTAATCTGAAATTGTCCTGAGATCAGGAGTGCTTCCTTGAAAGTTGCTGTCTTCAGTACTCGCCCTTACGATCGTGAATTTCTGGACAAGGCAAATGACGAATCCCAGGCAGGACATACGATGTTCTATCTGGAATCGCGGCTCAACTCGCACACCGCGCATCTGGCGAACGGATATGACTGCGTCTGCGCTTTCGTGAACGACCAGCTCGGGCGTGTTGAACTGGAAATTCTCGCGGCCAATGGAACCCGGTTCATCGCCTTGCGCAGCGCCGGCTTCAACAATGTCGATCTCGACGCGGCGCGGAAACTGGGCCTGAGGATCGGCCGCGTACCGGCCTACTCCCCCGACGCTATCGCCGAACATGCGGTGGCGCTGATCCTTTCGCTCAATCGCAAGATCCACAAGGCCTATGCACGCGTTCGCGAAGGCAATTTCGCGCTGGAAGGACTGCTGGGCTTCGATCTGCGCGGCAAGGTGGCCGGCGTGATCGGCACCGGCAAGATCGGCCTCAACGTGGCGCGCATCCTCCATGGCTTCGGCTGTGAGGTGCTGGCGAGCGACCCGTTCGAAACGCCGGAGCTTGCCGCGATCGGTGGCCGCTACGTCCCGCTCGACGAATTGCTGGGCCGCTGTGACGTGATCAGCCTGCACTGCCCGCTGAATCCCGACACCCACCACCTGATAGACCGCACGGCCATCGGCAAGATGAAGCACGGCGTCATGCTCATCAACACCAGCCGGGGCGCGGTGATGGATGCGCGCGCGGTGATCGCCGGGCTGAAAAGCGGCAAGGTCGGCCATGTCGGGCTGGACGTCTACGAGGAAGAGGAAGACCTCTTTTTCGAGAACCTGTCGGATCAGGTCATTCGCGACGATGTATTCGTCAGGCTCATGACGTTCCCCAATGTGCTCATCACCGGCCACCAGGGGTTCTTCACGGGAGAGGCGATGACCGCCATCGCCGGGACCACCATCGACAACATCACCGCTTTCGGCCGCGATGGGGCGCCGCTCCATCCGGTGCCGCCAGAACGCCAAGGATAAACAGGCCGTGGCCGGTCTGGCGCTCGCTCCAATCCTGGCGCTTATCCTGCTGATGGTGGGACTGCGCTGGTCGGCTGCGGCGGCCGGCACGGTTTCGGCGGTGATCGCGGCCATCGTGGCGGTCGCCGCGTTCCAGTTCGGAGACGAGCCGGCCGACCTTGCCGGGCCGGTGCTGGAGGCCATCTTCACGGCGGCGACGATCCTGTGGATCGTGTTTCCGGCGCTGTCGATTCACGAATACCAGGTGCGGACGGGCGCGACCGGCGTGATCGGGGACTGGCTGTCCTCGATCTCATCCGATCCCGCCGCGACGGCTTTGCTGGTGGGTTACTTCTTCGCGATGTTTCTGGAGGGCGCCTCCGGCTTCGGCACGCCGATTGCCATCGTCGCGCCGATGCTGGTGGCCTTGGGCGTGGCTCCCGTGCGCGCCCTGCTGGTGGCGCTGATCGGTCATGTGGTGGGTGTCTCCTTCGGCGCGGTGGGAGCGCCGATGGTGCCGCTGGTGGAGGCGGCACCGGTGGATGAGCGGCGCCTGTCGCTGGCGATCCTGCTGCTACATGCCTGCATCGGCTGGTCGCTGGCCTTGATCGTCGTGAAGCTGGGAGCCATGAAGTCGGAAAGCAGGGGCGGCGGGGGGAGCACGGTGACTGGTTCCGCCGCCAATTCCTCCTGGCAGGTGGCCGTGATGGCGGCGGCCTGCTTCTTCCCCTGTGCCGCACTGATCGCCGGACTGGCCGGACCCGAGCTGCCGACATTGGGCGGCGCCCTGCTGGGCGGCGCGCTGTTCATAGTCTGGCTGCGGCGCGGTTCTCCGCCGCAGATCGGTGAGGACGCACCGGCCGGACGCGCCTTGCTGAAAGCGGGCCTGCCATACCTGGTGCTGGTCGTGCTCATTCTGGCCAGCCGCCTGATCGATCCGCTTCGCAATGCCCTGCGCGCCTATCCGATCGACTGGACCTACCGCCAGAACTTCGGCGACCAGATCTTGCCGCTCTACCATCCGGGCACGCTGCTACTGCTTGCCTTCGTCCTCACCGTGCTCGGCAACCGCTCCCGGCCGAGCCTGGCCCTTACCTCGATGGTCGCGGCCCTGCGGCGGCTGCCGCAAGTGGCGATCGCGCTCGTCTCCGTGCTGACGCTGGCGCGCTTCATGGTCCACGGCGGGCTGATCGACGCGCTTGCCGTGGGCGCAACGGGACTGTTCGGGCAGGTCTGGCCGCTGGCCGTTCCGCTGGTGGGAGCGCTCGGTTCGTTCGTGACCGGGTCGGGCACCGCTTCCAACATCATCTTCGCGGACTTCCAGGTCGCCGCCGCCGATGCCGTGGCCTTGCCGGACTGGCTGGCGCTTGCCGGGCAGAGCCTGGGGTCGGCCATCGGCAACATAATGGCCCCGCACAACATCGTCGCGGGCACGGCCACCGTGGGCCTGGTGGGGCAGGAGGGCCGGGCGCTGGCCCGTACCGCACCGATCTGCCTGGCCTATGCGCTCGCCGGAGGGGCGATCGTGCTCGTCGTAGGCTGGGCGGTGGATTTTCTCGCTTAACGAACCGCTTCTTGGCGGTGACTATCGCGCATGAGCGATTATCGCGCGTTTATTTGCGCGATTTCAGTGATGTTGCAATGTTCGTGAATGATGCTGCATTATCGCCACGTGTGTGGACTTGGGTAATCAACAAAATAAATGCAGTTTTTAAAGTATCCGTATTGAGTGACCTGTCTTGTCTGTGTAATAAACCCCGATGATAGCGATCTGACATGATTGCGCCCCTTTTTCGACGGCGATTTGCGGAATTCGATCCGTGTCGCAACCGTTGATCCAAGCGTGCGGCGGCGGGCTCGTGCCTTCCGTGCCACTTCCGCCTCCTGTCTCAAGCCCACCGAGAGCGACAGGAGGCGGAAAACCTGCCGGGAGAGGCGGATGGACAGGCCGATGTGCAGGTGGCGCCACTCATCACTTTCCCCTCTTTTGATGATCGGAATTTTGCAGGGCCGGAACCACCCGCCGCGCTTGATCCGCGCAGCATATCTGGCAAGATTTGCAGCATGGACGGACGGTGACGGACGTACCCCGCAAGGCCCGTTCCGACCGGCGGCGATGTGCCGCACACATCGTCCTTCGCAATTCAAGAACCGCCCGAAAACAGGGCGGGCCCCGACTGGAAGGAGTATGACATGGACGCGAAAACCTCTAGTGGGAACATGGGCGGCTGTCCGATGCATGGCGAGCCGGTAAGATCGCTCTTGGGCCGCACCAATCGCGACTGGTGGCCCAACCAGCTTTCCCTCGACATTCTGCCTCAAGGCGGCGCGAACCCCTTGGGGGACGACTTCGACTATGCCGAAGCGTTCAAGTCGCTCGATTATGCGGCGGTGAAGGCCGATCTCACCGCGCTGATGACCGACAGCCAGCCCTGGTGGCCGGCGGACTACGGCCATTACGGCCCGTTCTTCATCCGCATGGCCTGGCACAGCGCGGGCACCTATCGCACCGGTGACGGGCGCGGCGGCGCCTCTTCGGGCAACCAGCGGTTCGCACCGCTCAACTCCTGGCCGGACAATGCCAATCTCGACAAGGCGCGCCGCTTGCTCTGGCCGATCAAGCAGAAGTACGGCGCCAAGCTCTCCTGGGCGGACCTGCTGATCCTGACCGGCAACGTCGCCATCGAATCCATGGGCGGGCCGACCTTCGGCTTCGGCGGCGGCCGTCAGGACGTGTTCGAGCCGGAGAAGGACGTCTACTGGGGTACCGAGGAGGAATGGGTCGGGCAGGGCGCGGAAACGCGTATCCAGCCGGACAAGGAAATGGTCCTCGAAAACCCGCTGGCAGCGATCCAGATGGGCCTCATCTACGTCAATCCGGAAGGCCCCGGCGGCGATCCAGATCCCACCGGCTCGGCCCGCGACATCCGCGAGACCTTCGCGCGCATGGGCATGAACGACGAGGAGACGGCCGCGCTCACCGCAGGCGGCCACACCTTCGGCAAGTGCCACGGCGCGGGCGACGCGGCCAAGGTCGGTGCCGAGCCGGAAGGCGCGGACATCGCCCAGCAAGGGCTCGGCTGGCAGAGCGGCCATGAAAGCGGCTTCGGCGATCATACGATCACCTCCGGCCTCGAAGGCTCGTGGACGCCGACGCCGACGAAGTGGGACATGAGCTTCCTGCACATGCTGCTCGACTACGAGTATGAACTGGTGCGCAGCCCCGCCGGCGCGCAGCAGTGGCAGCCGGTGAACCAGAAGCCGGAAGACCTGGCGCCCGGCGCTCACAGCCCGGATCGCCGGGTGCCGACGATGATGACCACGGCGGACATGGCCTTCAAGGTCGATCCCGAATACCGCCGGATCATGGAGCGCTTCCGCGCCGACCCGAACTATTTCGCGGATGCCTTCGCACGGGCCTGGTTCAAGCTCTGCCACCGCGACATGGGGCCGAAGGCGCGTTACCTTGGGCCGGAAGTTCCGGCGGAAGACCTGCTCTGGCAGGATCCGATCCCGGCGGCGGACGGTGCCGCGATCACTGCGGAGGACGTTGCCGCACTCAAGCAGAAGATTCTCGGCTCGGGCCTCTCGGTGGCTGAGCTGGTTTCAACCGCCTGGGCTTCCGCATCGACCTATCGCGGATCGGACCATCGCGGCGGCGCCAACGGTGGCCGCATCCGCTTGGCCCCGCAGAAGGACTGGGAAGTCAACGAGCCCGAAAAGCTGGCCCGAGTTCTCAAGACCTACGAGAGCATCAAGGCCGAATTCGATGGCGGCGCCTCTGGCCGGAAGGTCTCGATCGCGGATCTGATCGTGCTCGGCGGCAGCGTCGGCATCGAGAAGGCGGCGGCCGATGCGGGAACGCCGGTGGAGGTTTCCTTCACGCCCGGTCGCACCGATGCCACGCAGGAGCAGACAGACGTGGAAGGCTTTGCCGTGCTCGAACCGAAGGTGGACGGCTTCCGCAACTACCTCCAGGTTTCGTTCACGGTGCCGACGGAGGAACTGCTGATCGATCGCTCCCAGCTCCTCGGCCTGAGCGCGCCGGAAATGACGGTGCTGGTCGGCGGGCTGCGGGTGCTCGGCGCCAATCACGGCGGGATCAAGGACGGGGTCTTCACCGATCGTCCGGGGCAGCTCACCAACGACTTCTTCGTCAACCTGCTCGACATGGGCACGGCTTGGAAGCAGGTGGACGATGCGGCGGACGAGACCTTCACCGGCACCGACCGCGCATCCAACCAGACGAAGTGGACGGCGACGCGGACGGACCTGGTGTTCGGCTCCAACTCGCAGCTTCGCGCGCTCAGCGAGGTCTATGGCGCTTCGGATGCCGGCCCGAGGTTCCTCAAGGACTTCGTGTCGGCCTGGACCAAGGTGATGAACGCGGATCGCTTCGATCTGGCATGAGCATGAGGGCTCCGGCGCAACTTTCGCGAAGCATATAAAGATATCTTTATATTTGCGTCGCGAAAGCTGACGGGGTAGGACGATGCATCGAGACGCCGGGCTCCGTGTCCGGCGTCTCCCGTAACGTCCAACGTACCAGGAGCTTCCCGTGGCCACTGCCCAGATCGCCCACGACTACGCCATTACCGATATCTCGCTCGCCGATTTCGGCCGTACCGAGATCAACATCGCCGAGACCGAAATGCCGGGCCTGATGGCGCTGCGCGAGGAATTCGGCGCGTCGCAGCCGCTCAAGGGCGCCCGCATCACCGGTTCGCTCCACATGACGATCCAGACCGCGGTGCTGATCGAGACGCTGGTCGCGCTTGGCGCCGACGTGCGCTGGGCCACCTGCAACATCTTCTCGACCCAGGACCACGCCGCCGCCGCCATCGCCGCCGCCGGCATCCCGGTCTACGCGATCAAGGGTGAATCGCTGGCCGATTACTGGGATTATGTCGGCAAGATCTTCGACTGGTCGACCGAAGAAGATCCCAACCTCACCGCCAACCTGATCCTGGACGATGGCGGCGACGCCACCATGTTCGCGCTCTGGGGTGCCCGCGTCGAAGCCGGTGAGCCGCTGTTCGAGCCCACCAATGCCGAGGAAATCGAGTTCGTCCGCGCGCTGAACGCCTTCCTCAAGGCGAAGCCGGGCTACCTGACCGCCTCGGTCAAGGCCATCAAGGGCGTTTCGGAAGAAACCACCACCGGCGTTCACCGCCTCTACCACCTCGCCAAGGACGGCAAGCTGCCGTTCCCCGCGATCAACGTGAACGATTCGGTCACCAAGTCGAAGTTCGACAACCTCTACGGCTGCAAGGAATCGCTGGTCGACGCGATCCGCCGCGCCACCGACGTGATGCTGGCCGGCAAGGTCGCCTGCGTTGCCGGCTTCGGCGACGTCGGCAAGGGTTCGGCCGCTTCGCTCCGCAATGGCGGCGCCCGCGTGATGGTCACCGAGATCGATCCGATCTGCGCCCTGCAGGCAGCCATGGAAGGCTATGAAGTCGTCACCATGGAAGACGCCGTGAAGCGCTGCGACATCTTCGTCACCGCCACCGGCAACGAAGCCGTCATCACCGGCGAGCACATGGAAGCCATGCGCGACAAGGCGATCGTCTGCAACATCGGCCACTTCGACAGCGAGATCCAGATCTCGGCGCTCGACAACTACGACTGGAAGGAAGTCAAGCCGGGCACCGACCTGGTCACCTTCCCGGACGGCAAGCAGATCATCGTTCTCGCCAAGGGCCGCCTGGTGAACCTGGGCTGCGCCACCGGCCACCCCAGCTTCGTCATGTCGTCGAGCTTCACCAACCAGACGCTCGCGCAGATCGAACTCTTCGTCAAAAACGACGACTACAAGAACGAAGTCTATGTGCTGCCCAAGCACCTCGACGAAAAGGTCGCCGCGCTGCACCTCGAAAAGCTGGGCGTGAAGCTCACCAAGCTTTCGAAGAAGCAGGCCGACTACATCGGCGTGCCGGAAGCCGGACCGTTCAAGCCGGACCACTACCGTTATTGATGGGTAAGACCTTCATTGGCTAACGATGGGGAGAGTGCCGCGACCGTGGCGCTCTCCCCATTGTGTTTATGGCTTCCCCGCATCATAGCCGTGAGTTGAATGGACCAGGATCGCCTCGTACCCCTCCTGATCGGCCTTCTGCTCGCTGCCTGGATGATGGCGGCGGCCTGGGCCGTGCTTACCGCGCGCAGCCGCCAGAAGCGGGCTGAGAACCAGCTTCGCTCTGCTCGCAGGCTGGGCCGCATGGTCGAGGAATCGCCCGCTCTGCCGCTGCTCGTGCGCTCCGACGGGCGAATCGAGGCCAGTCCGCGCCTTGCGCAGTGGCTGGGGCTCGACGGAGTTCCGCAATTCCTCTCGGAACTCGATACCGGCGAGCGTGGCCTTCCCACGGCGAAGCTGGAGGAACTGACCGAGGCGGTGCGCCGCACCCAGAAGACCGCCGCGCCTTTCCGCATGGTGCTGACGCCGCGCGGTTCCTCTCGATCGCTGGCACTGCGCGGCCATCTGGCCGATCCGCAGATTTCGCCCGGCGGCGCGGCGCTGGTCTGGGTCTTCGACTTTTCCGACAGCGAAACCGAACTCACCCGCCTGCGCGACGAAGCCTCGCGGGCGAGGGGGGATTTCACCGCGCTCGTCTCGCTGATCGAGGCGGCGCCGATGCCGATGTGGTTCCGCCGCCCGGACGGCGAGTTGCAACTAGTGAACTCGGCCTATGTCGCGGCCGTGGGCGGGGACAGCGCGCAGTGCGTGGTCGCCAGCGGCACCGAACTGATCGAGAACGTCGACGGCCTCACCCCCGCGCAAGTGGCGCGCGCGGCGTCCGACAAGGGCGCGCCGATCCAGCGCATCGTCTCCACCACGATCAACGGCCAGCGCCGCGCCATGCGGGTCAGCGACTTGCCGCTGGGCGAGGACGGGGTGGCGGGCTATGCCGTCGACATCGAGGATCTCGAGGAAATGTCGCGCTCGTTCCGCGCATTTCGCGAGGCACAGCGCGGGCTGCTGGACCAGCTTTCGGCCGGTGTCGCCCAGTTCGACGCCAAGAAGCGCCTGACGTTCGCCAACCAGCCATTTCAGCGCCTGTTCAAGCTCCCGGCAAACACGCTTCAGGACTTGCCTGCATTCGAGCGTCTGCTGGATGCCGCGCGCGATGCCGGTCGCGTGCCGGAAGCACGTGACTTCCCGGCTTGGCGGCGTGAGAAAGCCGCCTGGTTTGCCTCTGGCGAAGCGAGCGAGGAAGCCTGGACCCTGGCTGACGGCACGCATCTGCGCATCGTCGCCCAGCCGGTGCCGGACGGCGGCCTCATGCTGATCGCGGAGGACCGCACCGAGCAGTTGCGCCTGTCCGCCGTCCGCGACACCCTTCTGCGCACGCGGACGGCCACGTTCGACAGTCTGTTCGAATCCATCGCGGTCTTCGCGCCGGACGGACGCCTGCAAATCTGGAACCGCCGCTTCGCCGCCGATTGGGGGCTGGACAGCGACTTCCTAGACACCCACCCGCACATGCAGGATCTGCTCAAGAAGATCGCGCCGCGCCTCAAGCGACCGGCCGAGGCGGAGACGGTCGGCGGCGTGGTCCGCACAGCCACGCTGGACCGCACGCAGAAGGGCGGCCGCATCGCCCTGGCCGATGGGCGCATGCTGGAGTTCGCGGGCGTGCCGCTGCCGGATGGCAACGGGCTGCTGGCCGTGCTCGATATCACCGATTCGCAAAAGGCCGAGGCGGCCCTCCGCGAAAGCAATGCCGCGCTGATCGAGGCGGATACGATCAAGACGCGCTTCCTGGCCAAGATGAGCTACGAACTGCGTACGCCGCTCACCTCGATCGGCGGTTTCGCGGAACTGCTGGAGGCGGGCGTCGGCGGGGAACTCTCCGAGGGCGGCCGGGAATATGTCGGCGCGATCCTGACCTCGGTCGAGCAGCTTGGCGATCATATCGACAGCCTGCTGGACCTGTCGCAGAGCGAGGCCGGCCTGCTGCCGCTGAAGAAGGAAGAGATCGACCCGATGCCTTTCGTCCGCTCGGTGGTGGAGGAACGGGCCGGGCGGCTCCAGAAGGCCGGGCTGGTGCTCGATCTTCAGGCGAGCGGGCTGCTGCGTCCGATCTCCGGCGATCGCAAGCGGCTCGCGCGCGCGCTGGGCCATCTCGTGGACAACGCCATTGCCGCCTCCCGGCGCGGCGAGCGCATCCTCGTGCAACTCGGCCGACGCAAGTCCGGCGACGAGGAATGGCTCCAGATCCTGGTGCAGGACAACGGGGCTGGCATGGACAGCCGCAGCGTCGCCCTGGCGCTCGACGGCATGAAGGCCAGCGCCGACGGCAAGTCGGTAGAGCGCAGCCAGGGCCTGGGCCTGCCGCTGGCGCGCCAGCTGGTAGAGGCCCATGGCGGCGCGCTGCGCCTCGTTTCCGAGCCCGGCAAGGGCACCAGCGCTCTGGTGGAGCTTCCGTGAAGATTGCATTGCCCGACCTTTCCGCGATGGAGCGCTTCGGCCGCGCCATCGCCGACCGATTGCAGCCCGATGACGTGGTGGCCCTCACCGGCGGCCTCGGCGCGGGCAAGACCACGCTGGCCCGTGCGATCATCGCCGGGCTTGGGCACGAGGGTGAGGTGCCTTCGCCCAGCTTCGCGATCATCGAGGTCTACGATCCCCCGGCTTCCCCTTCGGACTCTGGCGCGCCGGGCGTCCGGCTGCCGCTCGTCCATGCGGACTTCTATCGATTGAAGGATCCCTCCGAAGCCGACGAGATCGGCCTGGACGACTATCGTCAGGGCGCGGCACTGATCGCCGAGTGGCCCGATCACGCCGGGGGGTTCGCCCATGAGCCGGGCTGCCTTTCAGTTACGCTGGAAGTTGAGGATGAGGGGAGGATCGCCATTGTCGAGCCGGGCCTCCATTGGCGGGATCGCGTTTCGTTCTGATTTTCAGAACGGCGATCCCTGTTGTTTGTTGGTCGCATTTTCCTAGTCGTCAGGTGTTTCCACCTGACTTGAAAATGCTCTAGGGCGTATCCCGAAATGAGCACGAACCTTCCCGCCGATCTCGAACCCTTCCTTGCCGAAGCCGGCTGGGCGGGTGCCCATGTCGAACCCCTGGCCGGGGACGCCTCGTTCCGGCGCTATTTCCGCGTGACTCGCGCGAACGGCGAGACGGCGATGCTGATGGACGCGCCGCCGCCGAACGAGGATCCCACGCCGTTCCTGCGCGCCGCGCGCTGGCTCGACCTGAACGGTCTGCGCGCGCCGCGTATCCTGGCGGATTGGGCAGATCGCGGCCTCGTGCTGATCGAGGATTTCGGTCACGCGCGCATGCGGGACTATCTGGACCAGTGGCCGGACGACGAATCGGCGGTCTACAAGGGGGCGGTCGATGTCCTGGCGCAATTGCGCGAACTGCCGCCGGGCCCTTTCCTCGACTACTCGATGAGCGAGTACCTGCGCGAAGTGCGCCTCTTCGTCGAATGGTACTGTGCCGCGCAATACCTCGATGTCGATGCCGCAGGGTTCGCTTCCGCCTGGGAGGCGGTGCTGGGCGAACTGCTGCCTCGCCAGCGCCCCGGCGTGACCGTACTGCGCGACTACCATGCAGAGAATATCATGCTGCTTGGAGCGCTGGAGAAGCAGGGTCTGCTGGATTTCCAGGACGCATTGGTCGGCCACCCGGCCTATGACCTCGTCTCGCTGCTCCAGGACGCACGGCGCGACGTCGCGCCGGAGCTGGAGGCCGAGATGTTCGATCACTACATCCAGGCGACCGGCGCCGATCCCGAGACGTTCCTGGCCGATTATGCCCGCCTTGGCGCGCAGCGTAACGTCAAGATCGTGGGCATCTTCGTGCGGCTCTGGCGCCGCGACGGCAAGCCGCGCTACCTCGATCTCATTCCCCGCGTCTGGGCGCTGCTGGAACGCGATCTCGCCCATCCGGCGCTGGAACCGGTGGCGCGCTGGTTCGACGCCAATATTCCCGCCCATCTGCGCGAAGCCAACGGCGGGAGCTATGCCGCATGAACGGGGCGAAGCTGGCCAGCGACACGGCCATGGTGCTTTCCGCCGGGTTGGGCAAGCGCATGCGCCCGCTCACCGCCACCCAGCCCAAGCCGCTGGTGCGGGTGGCCGGCAAGTCCCTGATCGACCACGCCCTCGACAAGCTCGACGCGGCCGGGGTGGAAAAGGCGGTGGTCAATGTGCACTATCTGGCCGATGCGTTGGAAGGGCACTTCAAGGCGCGCCACAAAGGGCCGCAAGTCACCGTATCGGACGAGCGCGCGCAGTTGCTCGAAACCGGCGGCGGCATGGTCAAGGCCGCGCCGCTGCTGCCTGAGACGTTCTTCTGCCTCAACAGCGACAATATCTGGCTCGACGGGCCGGTGGACGTGTTCCACGAACTCTCGCGCGCCTGGGATCCCGAGGCCATGGACGCGCTGTTGCTGCTGGTTTCCCACCCCCGCGCGATGAACTATCGCGGCGAGGGCGATTTTCATCTCGATGCGGTGGGGCGCGTTTCGCGCCGCAAGCCGGGCCGGGTTGCGCCGTTCATCTATTCGGGCATCCAGATCGTCTCGAAGCGCCTCCTCCGTGACGCGCCGGAAGGGCCGTTCTCCACGAATATCCTGTGGAATCGCGCCATCGAGGAAGGCCGCGTCTTCGGCATTTCCCATACCGGGCTGTGGTTCGAAGTGGGCGAACCCGGCGCCATCAAGCCGACCGAGGAATGGTTGACCCGTGCGTAAACGCCTGTCTGAAAATCCGCCACAGGCGGATTTGAACGGCACCGGCCCACTCCCCCACCCGACCTCCCATAGGGTACTATCGTTGGGGGGTCGGGTGGGGGAGTGGGCCGGTGCCGTTCCTGATTCATGACTCCGCTCGTCTATTCCATCGCAGCGCACCGTGGTTTCGCCGACGCCCTCGTGGCGGGGCTGGTGCCGCGTTATTCCGAAGGTGAACTCGGCCTTGCCCGGCTGACCCTGCTGCTGCCCAGCCGCCGCGCGGTCCGCACCGTTACCGAGGCTTTCGTGCGTCATTCCGGCACCACGGACCGGCCGGGCATGCTGCTGCCGCGCATGGTGGTGGTCGGTGATCTCGATCTCGACGAAACGCTCGGCCCGCTGCTCGATCCGCTCGGCGCCGGCGATATTCCGCCTGCGGCCGATCCGACCCGGCGCTGGCTGCGGCTTGCCCATTACTTGCGTGAAGTGGAGGGCGCAGAGGCCGGGAAGGGTGCGGCTTTGCTGCGCCGCGCCTGGGAACTCGGCCGCACCATGGACCGCCTGCTGGTGGAAGGCATCTCCCCGCTCGACCTGATGAGCGAGCGGGTGATCGGCATCGTCGGTGACCTGGCCGGGCACTGGACCGACAATACCCGCACGTTCCTGATGGTACAGCAATACTGGATCGCGGAACTCGCCGAGCGGGGCGAGATCGACGCACCCGAGCGCCGCAACCGCCTGTTCGAACATGCCGCCCGGGCATGGCGGGCCGCGCCGCCGCAATATCCCGTGGTCGCGGCAGGCGTGACCAGCGCTTCGCCCGCGCTGGCCAGATTGCTGCGCGTGGTCAGCGAACTTCCGGGTGGTTCCGTGGTCCTGCCCGACTTCGACCTGTCGCTTCCCGGCGACGTCTGGGACGAGCTTGGCGTGGCCGGAAAGCCCGAGAACCCGGAGGAGCCGCCGTTCGGTCGAGGCGATGCGGTCACCCACCCGCAGTACCACCTCAAGCTCCTGCTCAACCGCATGGGCATCGCGCGCGAGGAAGTGACGGCGTGGCACCGCTCCGGCTACGGCGCCTCGCCCGCCGAGCGCAGCACCGTCATCTCCAACCTATTCCTGCCGCCGCGTGCCTCGGCGGCGTGGGTCGAACTGCCTGCCGAGAAGCGCCGTCTTTCCGGCGTGCGGCTGATGGAAAGCACGCACCCTGAACAGGAAGCGCAGGCGATTGCGGTCTTGATCCGCGAGGCGCTGGAAGTGCCCGAGCGACGCGCGGCGCTGATCACGCCGGATCGGGGCCTGGCGGGGCGGGTGGTTGCCCATCTGACTCGCTGGGGTATCGAGGTCGACG